>JBFFJL010000364.1:0-4192 GCA_041555955.1 Nevskiaceae bacterium | reverse complement strand
GGGGCGAGAGGACAGGCACAGCATGACAGCGCAGGGGAATGCGCCGGTCATTGTGAAGCGGGTAAAAAAGATCTCGGGCGGTGGCCACCACGGCGGCGCCTGGAAAGTCGCCTATGCCGATTTCGTGACGGCGATGATGGCGTTCTTCATGGTCATGTGGATCGTTGGCATCAGCGACAAGGAGAAGCGCGCCGCGATTTCCGACTACTTCAACAATCCCAGCATGACCGAAGGCCAGTCGCAGACGCCGGCCGCGGGAGCCAACGGTCCGGGCGGCGCCAGTACCTCGATGATCTCGTTGGGCGGAGCGATGGATCTTTCGCGCGGCGAATCCGACGGCAAGCTGCATGGCTCCGGCAGTCAGACCGCAGATGCCATCGAGGAGGCCGAGCGGGAACTCGACCGCAAGCGTCTCGAAGCCCTGCGCGAGGAATTGCTGGAAGCCATCAGCAAGAGTCAGGCGCTGGAGCCGTTCAAGGATCAGCTGCTGCTCGACATCACCAGCGAAGGCCTGCGCATCCAGATTGTCGACAAGCGCAATCGTCCGATGTTCGACCTGGGCGGCGCGCAGCTGCGCGGCTATACCGCGGAAATCCTGGAGGAACTGGCGCGCTTCGTCGAACCGTTGCCGAACCGCATCAGCATTTCCGGGCACACCGACGTCACGCACTACGGCAGCGTCAAGGGCTATTCGAACTGGGAGCTGTCGAGCGATCGCGCCAATGCCGCGCGCCGCGCACTGATTGCCGGCGGCATGTCGGACGGGAAGATTGTGCGGGTTGTGGGTTTGTCCTCGACCGTGCTGTTCGACAAGGAACATCCGGACAACCCGATCAACCGACGCATCAGCATTATCGTGATGAACCGCGAAACCGAAAGCGAGATTCAGCGCAGCGAGGAAGCGCAGACGCTGGCCGCAGCAGAGGCAGCGCCGGTTGCTTCATCGGCGGACGGCTCCGCAGTGGCCGAGCTTCAGCCCTGATTCCTGCCTATCTGCGCCGCCATGCGTGGAACTTCTCAACCCAGCGCAGCAGTGCTTCCGGTTTGTGCGCCTGCTTCCACTGGCCGGCGACGTACTTGTTGGCTTCGGCCAAGGTCGGGTAAATGTGGATGGTGCCAAGAATCTTGTTCAGGCCGATGCCGTGACGCATCGCCAGTACGTATTCGGCGATCAGGTCGCCCGCGTGCTCGCCCATGATGGTGACGCCGAGAATCTTGTCCTTGCCCGGCACGGTCAGCACCTTGACCAGGCCATGCGCTTCGCCGTCGGCGATTGCGCGATCGAGGTCGTCAATGCCATAGGTCGAAACTTCATAGGCGATGCCGCGGGCTTTGGCGTCGGTCTCGTTCAGGCCGACACGCGCGACTTCCGGTTCGGTGAAGGTCGCCCAAGGGATCACCGAGTAGTCGACCTTGAACTTGCCGCCGCGTAGCGCCAGCAGCGGTTCGAACAGCGCATTGACCGCGGCATACCACGCCATGTGCGCGGCGGTGTGGGTGAACTGATACGGCCCGGCGACGTCGCCGCAGGCGTAGATGTTGGGAAAGTTGGTCTGCAGGAAGTCGTTGACCTCGACCGTGCGTGTGGTCTTGACGCCCAGCTCTTCCAGCCCGAAGCCCTTGAGCCGCGCCGAGCGGCCGACCGCGACCAGAATCTGGTCGAACGCCACGCGCTGTTCGCCGTCCGCGGTTTCGCAGAGCAGGAACTTCTCACCGTTCTCGACTACGACCGCCTTGGCCTTGGTATTGACGCGTACATCAATGCCTTCGCCGTCGAAGCGCGCCTTGACCGCAGCGGCGATCTCCGGGTCTTCACGTCCCATGATCTGCGGCAGCATCTCCACCTGCGTCACCTGACTGCCGAGGCGGGCGAAGGATTGCGCCAGCTCGCAGCCGATCGGGCCGCCGCCGAGGACGACCAGACGCGGCGGCAGGTCGCGCAGCGACCACAGCGTGTCAGAGGTCAGATAGCCGGCCTCTTTGAGTCCTGGAATCGGCGGCACGAACGGCTCGGCGCCGGTGGCAATGACGATGGACCGCGCGCTCAGGCGCTGGCCGTTGACCTCGACCGTCCAGGGGTCGATCAGCCGCGCTGCGCCGGCAATACATTCGACGCCCAGCTCGGTGTATCGCGCAACGGAATCATGCGGCTCGATGGTGCGGATCACCGCCTGCACCCGATCCATGACTTTGGCGAAGTCGGGCTTGCCGGTGACAGCCTCGAAGCCGAACTCGGAGGCGCGATCCAGATGACTGGCGAACTTGGCTGAGCGGATCAGCGCTTTGGACGGCACGCAGCCGTAGTTCAGGCAGTCACCGCCCATCTTGTGCTTCTCGATCAAGGTGACCCTGGCCTTGACCGCTGCAGCGATATACGCGCTGACCAGTCCAGCCGAGCCGCCGCCAATGACGATCAGGTTGCGGTCGTAGCGCTGCGGGCGGGTGTAGGGCGCGTAGATGCGGCGAGCCTTGATCCAGTCGACCAGCTTCTTGGCGATCAGCGGAAAGAAGCCGAGCAGGACGAAGGCGCCGAGCAGGCCGGGCGAGAGGATGCCGCGCAGCGAGGTGATCTGCGCCAGCTGGGTGCCGGCATTCACGTAAACGATGGTGCCGGCGAACATGCCGACCTGACTGACCCAGAAGAAGGAGCGCGCGCGCATCGTCGTCAGGCCCAGCAGCAGGTTGATCAGGAAGAACGGAAACAGCGGCACCAGCCGCAGCGTGAACAGATAGAACGCGCCATCGCGTTCGATGCCGGCGTTGATGGCCTTGAGCTTGTCGGCATAGCGGGACTGGATCGAATCGCGCAGCAGGTAACGCGCGACCAGAAAGGCGCCGGTTGCTCCAATGGTGGAGGCGAACGAAACGATGACCGTGCCCCAGATCACGCCGAAGACCGCGCCGCCAGCCAGGGTCAGCACCGCGGCACCAGGTAGCGACAGCGCGGTGGTCAGCACATACACCGCGAAATACACACCGGTGGTCAGCAGCGGATGCGCGTCGCGATACGCGACCAGACTCACGCGCTGCGATTGCAGATATTCCAGCGAGAAGTAGCGTCCGAGGTCGAAGGCAAAGAACGCGACGATGGCCGCAGCGATGAGTCCCAGCAGCAGCAGTCGGTTTTTCATGTCGGATCGTTGGTCGGGGTCAGATGCCGATGCGGTCGAGCACAGCCAGAAACTCGGCCGGCTCGGGGCGCAAGCGGTAGTTGTCGGTCAGGTCCGCGTAGACGATGCGGCCTTCGGCGTCGGTGATCAGCACCGTCGGCATCGGCACGTCGCCGTCGTAGCCCAGCACCTGCAGTCCGGTGGGCAGGCCATTTTCTGCGAGGATGCCGAGCTGGCGTGCGGCGGTGTTGTCGCGGTCGACCATGAATGTCATCGGCGCGTCAAAGCGCTGTGCCAGATTCTGCGTATGCGTCGCCGGTTGCGGACTGATCAGGACCACCTCGGCACCGCGCTGCGCCAGCTCACGGTATTGCGCCGCGACTTCGCGAATCTGCGCCATGCACAGCGGGCACCAGTTGCCGCGGTAGAACACCCACAACACGGGCTTGCCCAAGAATGATGCCGCGGCGCGGGGACTGCCGTCGACCGCTTCAAGGGTGAACGTGGGCAGCGTGCGGCCCACGGCCAGCCGTTCGGAATCGCGCGCCGCGAACCGCGAGTACCAGAATACGTAAAGCACGGTACCGACCACGCCCAGACCAAAACTCAGCCCGGTTGTCACGTGGGCCGGACCGGCCTCGATCAGCGAGACCGCGGTGCCGACGACGCCGGCAACAATCAGCGTCCACAGATTCGCGCTGGTGCGTGCCACCGGGCGCAACAGCAGCAATGCGAAGAATGTGGCGGTGGGCACGCAGGCAATCAGCACGCCGGCCCAGGCCGCGGACTCTTGTCCGTCCACCAGCTGCCAGATCGCGATGCCACAGCTGACGAAGGCTGCAGTCATGAACGTGGACACATACAGCGATTTCAGCAGATTCAAGGCGGGCACTCCGTGGCCGACAGCAGATCTTCGCAAGACGGGTATCGTAGGGGCGGCGGACCGCCGTTGCACGATGCAGGCGTCCTTGATCTATGTCCGAACGTCCAGAACAAGCAGGTTGCTGCGACGATGCGTGATGGCTGGGTCCATCCAAGCGCTGTCTCGGCGGCGGTGCCGACGCATTCTGTGGCCGCACGCC
>JBFFJL010000363.1:0-4217 GCA_041555955.1 Nevskiaceae bacterium | reverse complement strand
GCTGGCCCGGCGCATCCGCGAGCGCGGGGGCGAGTTGACGCAGCGGTGGAGCCGGCGGGATCAGGCGCTCGGCATTGGGGTCGGGGTCGCAACCGGGGTGGTCACGGTTGGAGTTATCGGTTCGTCATCGCGCCTGGAATACACGGCAGTGGGCTCAACCGTGAATCTGGCGTCGCGCCTGTGTGAGCAGGCGACCAATGGTGAGATCCTGGTCGACGCGCGCACCGCGGAGCTGGGCGGCAGTGCCGGGTTGGTGTCACGTGCGCCGATCCCGCTCAAGGGGTACGCGCAACCGGTACTGCATTACGCGGTCGATCGCGCAGCGGTGCTCGAACCCGGCACTGGCAGAGTCCATGCCGCTGCCTGAGTGCGCTCAGTCGACGTCATGCTCGCCAACGGCCACGCGCACGACACCATCGGCCGCAACCCAGGCGCGAAACATGGCGGCCGAGTTGAACGACAGATCCAGAAACCCCTCGTGATCGATCGCGATGCAGCCGCCGCGGCCGCCGAGGCGTCGCACTTCCTCCAGTCCGTCACGACAAGCACGCTCCAGTGTCCAGCCGCAGTAGCTCATGCGTGCGTGGATCTCGAAGCCAAAGCCGCTGCGGATGAAACTCTCTCCGGTTCCGGTGCATGACACTGCGGCGCTGCGGTCATCGGCGAAGGTGCCGGCGCCGATGATGGGCGTATCCCCGATCCTGCCCGGATGCTTGTTGGTCAGGCCGCCGGTGCTGGTCGCCGCAGCGAGATGGCCGTGGGCGTCGCGCGCAACCGCGCCGACGGTGCCGAATGCCGCGCTGTCCGTCTCTGCCCCGGCTTTCAGCGCATCATCGTGATCCAGGCCGATCAGGCCCAGTTCGTGGGCGCGCTTGAGCTGGTGAAAGCGCGCTTCGGTGACGAAGTAGTCCGGGGTGACTTCTTCCAGACCCAGTTCCCGATTCAGCGCTTCGGCACCCGCGCCCATGAACATGACGTGGGGTGAGCGTTCCATCACCGCCCGCGCCAGGCGCACCGGACTCCTCGCGCGCATGATGCCGGTCACGGCACCGCAGGCACGATCCGCTCCTGACATGATCGCGGCATCCAGTTCAGGCTGGCCGTCGCGATTGAGCACGGCGCCGACGCCGGCGTTGAACAGGGGGCATTCCTCCAGCATCGCCACCACCTGCTCGACCGCGTCGATCGCACTGGCGCCGGACTGCAGCAGCGCGCGTCCGGCTTCGGCGATGCGCCGCAGTTCGGCACGCTGTTGGGTGGTATCGGTTTGGTCGACGGCGAGGTCGCCGGCGCCGCCATGCAGGGCCAATCGGATCATGGGACAGTGTGAATCAGGTTCGGGGCAGGGCCGTCTTTGACGGTTGTTCAGCTTTGGTTCTGGAATTCGCGCTAACTTAAACGATCCTCGATCGTTCCGGAGAATTCGATGCTGCGCGTGATGCTGATGCTGGCGGTGGTGTTTGTGGGCGCGTGTGCCGGTTCGTCGGCCACGGTGGTATCGAGTGCCGGACCGGGGATCCGTGACGTCCAGTCCGAGCCCGCACAGGGGCCGAAATTGCGGATTGCGGTGAGCGACTTCGATTTTCGCGGCAAGCCGGGCATCGGCGCCGGTCTGGCGGACATGCTCAACGCCGCGCTGTTCAATTCGAATCGCTTCATCGTCCTGGAGCGTGCGCGCATCGACGACGTCATCGCCGAACAGGATCTGGCGGCAACCGGGCGTTTTGAACCCTCGACGATGGCGCAGGTCGGACAGCTGGAGGGCGCGGAACTGATCGTGCGCGGCTCGGTGACCGAGTTCGAGCCAGATTGCAGCGGTGGCTCGGTGCTGCTGGCGTCGACGCGCAAGGCCTGTATGGCGATCAACCTGCGTATCGTCGATGTGCGCACCGGGCGCATCGTCAACGCGACTACGGTCGAGGGCACCTCGCGCAACACCGGGGTTGGCTTTACCTACGCGCGCAGCGATCTGCCGATTGGCCTGGGCGCCTACAGCAACACGCCGATGGAGCAGGCGATCCGCAACTGCATCGAGACCGCGGTGCAGCACATCGCCGCAACCAAGCTCTGAATCGGTAAGCCTTCCAATCCCCGGAATGCGTGCGCTCGCGCTGGCGTTTTGTCTGCTGACGGCGGCCTGCGCGCCGACGGCGGAAGTTTCCCGTGGTGGCGGCGCACGCGTCGACACGGTAAGGGCGCTGGATGCCGACGCGCGACCGCGGATCGCGATCGCTGCTGTGCTGGACCATACCGGCGCGGACGATTCCCTGGCGGCGGCGGTGGCCTCAACCAACCGTCGCTTGCCGGACGATGCGGGTACGACGCCGGCGCAGCTGCTCGACGTGATCCGGCAGATGATCACCACGGATCTGTTTGCCTCGGATCGCTTCATCGTGCTTGAACGCGATGGACTTGATGCGGTGCTGTCGGAGCAGGTGTTCGCGCTGGCAACGGACGAAGACGGCAGCGCGGCAGTTACACCGCCTTCGAGCCTGGAGGGTGCCGACTTGCTGGTGGTGGGGGCCGTGACCGCGATCGATCCGGGCCTGGGCGGCGGCGCTTTGCCGATCCCGATTCCGATCGGCAGGGATGACGGTTTCGGCATCCTGCAGCTGCGCGCGGCACGCGGCTATATTGCGATGGATCTGCGGGTGGTCGATGTGCGCACCGGCCGTGTGCTCAACGCCACTTCAGTCGAAGGCCGTCACTGGCGCTTCGGCCTAGATTTCACCGGCTACTTCGACGTCGGGCACGACGTGCTGAAGTTGCCCGGCCTGGTGCGGCTGTTCCGCAATACGCCACTGGAGCAGGCGCTGCAGCAGATGTCCACCGCGGCGGTCGACGAGATCGCTGCCGCTGCGAACTAGGCTTTCACTCGAGTGCCTTGGCGACGATCTCCGGCGTCAGCAGCTGTGGCAGCATTTTCGGTTCGCCGCCCCGCACATAGACCAGATACAAGGGCACGCCGTTGCGCCCGAAACGCGCCAGCTCGGCTGTGATTGCCGGGTCGGAGCGGGTCCAGTCGCCAATCAGCACCGCGACGTCGCGATCAGTGAACAGCTGTTGGACCCGGCTCGATTTCAGCGCCACACGTTCGTTGACCTTGCAGGTCAGGCACCAGTCGGCCGTGAAGTCGACGAAGATCGTGCGGCCGTCAGCACGCAGTTCGGCAACCCGCTGCGACGACCAGGCCTCGGCGCTATCGCCGTGGCTGGGGCCGCTGATCGAGGCCACCGGGGCAACGAACAGCAGACCGATCGCACCCGCCAGTGCGCCCAACTTCAGCGACGCTGACAGCGGCCCACTGCGGTTCCACAGCCACATGGCGAACGCGATCAGCACCAGACCCATCATCACGCGCGCCATCATCTGCGCGTCGGTCTGGCGCACCAGGACCCACAACAACCAGACCACGGTCAGATACAGTGGGAATGCCATGAACTGTTTGAACAATTCCATCCAGGCTCCGGGCTTCGGCAGCAGCGCGGCCAGCCGCGGGAACCAGCCGATCAGCAGGAACGGCAGGGCCAGGCCCAGCCCCAGCGTCGCAAATACCGTCAGTGCGACGTAGGTGGGTTGCGTCATCGCGTAGCCCATCGCGGTGCCCATGAATGGCGCGGTGCAGGGGCTGGCGACAACCACGGCCAGCACGCCAGTGAAGAAGGAGCCGGACAATCCTGGGCGCGCCGCGAGGCCACTACCCAGACCCATCATGCCCATGCCGAACTGCGCGGCGCCCGACAAGGACAGCCCCAGCGCGAACATCACGTAGGCGAGCACCCCGATGAAGACCGGGGACTGCAGTTGGAAGCCCCAGCCGACCGCTTCGCCGGCACTGCGCAGTCCGATCATCACGGCGGCCACCAGCACGCAGGATGCGACCACGCCGACGGTGTAGGCGTAGACCTGTCGCCGGCGCTCCGGTGCATCGTGATTGCCGCCCTTGACCAGAGACAGTGCCTTCAAGGACAGCACCGGAAATACGCAAGGCATCAGGTTCAGCACCAGACCGCCGAGCAGTGCAAACAGCAGCACCAGCAGAAAGCCGGGTGCGACGGCGGCGGTGGCTGGGCCGTCATTGATCTCGGGCATGGGCGGTGCGCGCAGCTCGGGTTCGCTGACCATAGCCACTGTGCCGGGACGCGCCCGGATTTCCCAGGCGCGGGACTTGCCGTCGCGTTCTACGACCAGGACGCCATCGACGGTTTCCGGTGGGT
>JBFFJL010000362.1:0-4224 GCA_041555955.1 Nevskiaceae bacterium | reverse complement strand
CCATCGTGTCGGCTGACGTGTCACCATTGCGCGCGTCGGGTTCGTACTCCTCGCTGCCGAGATGGCTGCCCCAAGGTGTGACGCTGCCGGCGCAGGGATTCCAGATGCCGTAGATGCCGGACAGATCCAGTGCGGTGGTTGACTCGGCGCTGAGGCGACCGCTGCTGGGATCCTGCGCCAGCGCGGTCAGGTACATCGTTCCTGGAATGCTTTCGAACTGCGAGACCGAGAACAGCTTGCTGCCGACTTGCAGGATCGACGAGAAATCATTGGAGTCGGCGATCGTGGTCGAGCCGTCGGTCTGCATGATCGGCATCTGGGTCTGATCCAGAACCTTCCCGAAAACATTCAGTCGCTCGCTGTCACCGCGCTGTTCGCCCGAACGCAGCAGGGTGACGTACCCGATGTCTGCGGTCTTGCCGCCAACGGTTGCGGACTCGCTGGCGCGGATGGCGCGCTTTTCGCCGTCGGTCTGAGCCGGACTGACTTCGGCGAAGCGGGTGTCGACAGAAGGACTGCTGCAGGCCGGCAGCAGGGTGCTGGCGACGGTTGCGAGTACCGCGACTTTAGCAGGCAGGGTGAACAGGGGATAGCGTCGGATCATGGCAAGAGACTCGGTGACAACAGGTGGAAATGTGGGCGCGACGTGGGCGCAGGATTCAGGGCGCGCCCAGGCGCGGCGCGGGCAGCGGTGTAGTGATGCCGGTGGGCTGATCGAGGTCGATTTCGTGCAGCACGTTGTCGCTGGGCGAAATCACCGCATCACGCCCCTTGGCGAATGACTGTTCGCGCACCACCAGCCAGTAGGCTTTATTCAGCGACAGTGCGCGTTCGGCCGATGGCAGCATCAGGCTTTCCAGGTCGGTGGCCAGGCGTGCGGATGCGTCGGGGCGAGTCTGGCCAGCGTCGTCGAAGAAGCGCTGACGGACCTCGATGTTGCTGCGGAATTCGTCTCCAGCCTGGTTCGCCAGCAGATAGCTGCGGAACTCGGCCTGACCATCGCTGCGCAGTGGATCGGGCAGCTGGTGGAACGGACTCGAGCCCCAGTACTCCCAGCCATGGTTACTGCCGCGATTGATCTTGCGCGGGAACGCAAAGGCGCCGTCCTCGGTGGCGGACAGCCCGGCGTGGCAGCCGACGCAGAACTGTGATTCTTCCTGGGTCTGCGGCCGCAGGCGGCCGCTGGCGTCTTCGATATAGCCCTGGTAGATCCAACCCAGCGGGCTGATCAGGCCGCGCTCGGGATTGCCCAGGAACTGCTCAGGCCGGTCGGGGTTGAGATCGGCTTCCTTGATCTCGGCCAATGACTGGGCGTACAGCTTGGAATAAGTCAGCCAGCGCTGCTTGCGGCTGTATCGCAACTCTTTCAGACGCGCTGAAGGGACCACGGTGCCGTCGGCATCCAGGTCTAAATAGCGCACGCTGTGCAGGAATTCGGTGCCTTCGGGGAACAGGCCGGCGGCGAGGTGCACCCGGCTGGCGTCCTGCGCGGCGGCAGCCTGGCCGACGTAATGCATGTAGCGCTGTTCCAGTGGCGCCCAGTCGTAGGTGATCTGGGTCGCGACACCCAGTGCACCATTCTTGTCCAGGTCGACGCCAAGCGCGGTCTCGTCGGTTGCGGTGATCGGTGTATTGCGTCGGGTGATCAGGCTTTCGACGATCGCCAGATTGGTGGCGTAGACGGATTCGCTGGGCTTGCCCTGGAGATCCTGGCGGAATGCTTGCGGCAGCCGGATCAACACGTCATCGAAGGTGCCATTGGTCGGCATGAATGCGCCCGGAAACGGGTAATAGACGAAGGCGCGCCAGCCGGTCATTTCGCCGTCGGCGGTGCGGTCGTAGCCTTGTGCGTCGAAGCGGAACTGTGCGTCCGGAATGTACCCGTCCCAGCGACCGTTGCCGTCGATATCCCAGTGCGTCGGTACGCTCTGCAGATGTGCCGCCAGCTCGATCGTGCCGGCCGGGTCGCGATAGTTGTCGCGTCTGACGTAGCTCAGCATCTCGTCATCGGCAATCGCGGCAATCTGCTGCCGGCGGTCGATGAACAGGTTGCTCCACTCGTTCCGCGTCGTGGTTCCGGCGCGAACCTGCGGAAACGCGTAGGCGAGTTGCAGCTCGGGCTGTGACTGGTAGTTGGGGGGCTGTGCCTTGGCGTGGCAGACATAGCAGGGGTTCTGTATCGCTGCGCTGCCGGCATCCTGCGTGCGGGTGAAGCACTGTGGCGGAATATTGGCGATCGCATTCGCTACAGGGCGGAGCCTGAGATCGATGCCGCCGTCGTCGGGCGTTGCTGCAACCGAATTGCGGCAAGCTCCCAGATTCAGCGCCAACGCAACGCAGGCGCACGGGGGCAACAGCAGCTTGATAATGCGTGGGGCGGTCATTCCGCGGGAGCGAATTACGCAGCCAACAAAAAGAAAAGGGTCCCGGCTGATGGGCCGGGACCGAGTTGGGGGGACAGTAGTGGTCGTTGAGTGCGCTGCGTTCAGATCCCGATTGCGCCGCCGTCATCGCGTGTGATCACGATCGTCGCGGTGCGCGGCCGGCTGCCTGCAAGTCCCAGCGCAGTGGCGTCGCCGCTGGGATTCGGCCAATGGCTGTCGAACTCGATGAGATCGCCGCTCTCGCCCGGATGCTGGATGTTGACGAACATCGTCTTGTAGTCGGGCGTCATGTCGACGCCGGTGATTTCACAACCGGGTACGCCGACCAGAAAACGCGCCAGGGTCTCGCTGGTGGGAGCGGCACCGACATAGGTCGTCTGGGTGCCGATGGATGTCGACTCTCCATCGCCAACGGTTCCGGGAATGGCCGCGAGCATCATGCAGTTGGTCGCCGCCGAATCATTGGCGGTGGGCTGGGTGTAGGCGCCGTCATCGGTCTGGATCCACAACATGCCGCGTGGATCGCACCAGAGGCCGTCGGGTGAGGAGAAATCGTTGTCGTCGGTCAGGCCGGAGACATTGACTTCAGGGCCATAACTGGCGCGCGCGCCAAACAGATAGATATCCCACTCAAAGCTGGTCGCTGCGGCATTGCCGCCGGTTTCGTGCCAGCGAATGATATGGCCGTTGACGTTTCCGTCCACACCTTCGGTCAGGCTGCCCGTGTCGCGGTCGTAGGAACGCGGATTGGCGGCGTCGACAGGCTGTGAGCCGGACCCACCCTGTCCCCGGCCGCTGGAGCTGCTCGAGCTGTTGGTCAAGGTCATATAGACATCGCCGTTGACCGGGTTAACGGTTCCCCATTCGGGTCGGTCCATTTTGGTTGCGCCCGCGGCATCAGCTGCCTGGCGCGTATAGACCGCAATTTCCGCGTCGGTGAAACCGGCCAGTGCAGGATTGGACGTGTCCAGCACAAACCAGGTACCGGTTCCGTCGGCGTTGAACTTGGCGGCATAGAGTGTCCCTTCGTCGAGGTACTTGCTGCCGGTTTCGATACCGCCCGAAGCATCGGACGGGCTCCAGTTTGCCGCCGAGACGAACTTGTAGATGTACTCGTTGCGTGCGTCGTCGCCCATGTATACGACAACCGGCTTGCCCGATTCGGTCGGCGCGAACCATGCGCCCTCATGCGAGTAGCGCCCCAGAGCGGTGCGCTTTCTGGGCGTCGACGTCGGATTGTAGGGATCAATCTCGACAACGTAGCCAAAGTGATTGGGTTCGTTGCGGAAATCCGTGACCGCAGATGCGCTCGTCTTCGAGGCGTTGAATCGCTTCTGCAGGTCGCCGGCATTCGCCGGGGTATCCCAACCTCGATAGTTGAAACCTGGGCTACTGGAACGGATGCCATAGCGCGCGAGTTCACTGGTATCGCTGGCTGCGTCGATGGTGAAGTAGGCGAACCAGTTTTCCTCGCCGCTCAGGTAGGTGCCCCACGGGGTCACGCCGTTGCCGCAGTTGTTGACCGTGCCGAACGTCGTGGTTGCGTCTGGGGATAGCTTGGTCACGAGCAGATCACTGCCCTTTGCGGGACCGCTGATTTCCATCTGGCTGTTGACGTGCCAGCGCTTGTTCTCGGTGCCGTTGCGATCGACCTGCCAGCTGCCGCTGGCGTTGTTCACCTTGATGACCGAGACGCCGTGCGCATATTGTTCTTTCAGCACTTCCGCAAGCGGCCGCGCACCATCGACAGACGTAGGACCTGCAGTGTGCAGATACACATCCGTCAGTGCCTCATGATTGAGTGTAAGCAGTCCTTCCGTCGAGTTCTTGCTGCCCTTGG
>JBFFJL010000361.1:0-4234 GCA_041555955.1 Nevskiaceae bacterium | reverse complement strand
TGGGCACCGGCACCGGAAAGTCCAGCAACATCTGTGCAAACGCTTTACCCTGCGGATCGGTGCGCAGAGAACCGGCGCCACCACCCCCCAGCGCGTGGTACAGCAGGAAGTTCAGGCTGTGAGAACCCGGCAGGCTCCACTTCGACACCCGTCCGTGCTCAGCGCCGCCGGCCAGCACGTGTGCGAAGTAGTCGCGCACGGCGTTGGCACTCAAGGCCACACTGATATGCGGGAGATATTCCGGTTGCCGCGCGATGACACCAATGTTCGCGTGATCGCCCTTGTCGCCGGAACGCGCCAGCGCCAGGCGAATCAGCGGCACCCGTACGACATCATCGACAGGCTGCGGCGGCAGCTCCGCCACCTGCCCCTCGTCCGGCGCGACAAAGTCTCCATCTACGTCCACCTCAACCGCAAAGCGATCATCGCCGACCACAAGCTCGATCGGCACCTGCGCCTTGGGCACCAGCGTGGAAAACAGGCGCGGAATCATCTGCGGCTCAGGACGCCCGGCCCCGAAGTAGCCCGTGAATCCGGGCGCCATACCCGTCGCTGCCTGCGCAACTTCGCGTGAGAACAGCTTCAGCGCTTTAGGATTGACATGCTGAACGACAATCTTGACCACCACCTCGCGCGTCGCTGCAGCCGCTGGACGCGCATGCGGACCATAGCTTTCCTCTGCACCGATGCAGTGGATATCGACACCACTGAAATCACCGAGGCCGCCCGCGAGCAACTGCCGGCGAACCTTCTCCACCACCGCCGATGCCGAGGCGCGCCCCTTACGCGCGGCATCAATGCCCCCAATCATGAACAACGCAGCGCAGCGCATGCCGGCCGGCGAGGTTGCGCTGACCTTGTAGGTCGCGGTGGGCGCACAGCCCCGCGCACCGCTGACACGCACCCGATCGTCGCCCTCCTGCTGCACCTGCACGCCGGTGAAATCGACCACGACGTCCGGCAGCAGATAGGCGCGCGGATCGCCAATCTCGTAAAGCATCTGTTCCAGCACAGTGTGCACGGTCACCTTGCCACCCGTGCCTGGGGGCTTGGTGACGATGAAACTGCCGTCGGCCGCCGCTTCGACGATCGGAAAACCCATGTCGGCGTAGCCGTCGGCGATCTGCTCCCAATCGGTGAAATTGCCGCCGGTGCACTGCGCACCGCATTCGATGATGTGCCCGGCCACCGATCCCGCCGCAAGCTGATCGTAGGCATCTGTCGCCCAACCGAAGGCGTGCATCATCGGCCCCAGCACCACTGCGGAATCGACACAGCGACCGGTGATGACGATGTCCGCACCGGCGTCCAGCGCGCGCGCAATCGGCACCGCGCCCAGATAGGCATTCATCGACACCAACGTGGGTGGCAGCGGCTCGCCACTGTCCAGCTCGACGCAGTCCGCGAAGGCTTTCCTGCTCGGCAACAGATCGTCGCCCAGCACCACCGCCACCTTGAATGCGACGCCAGCGCGCACGGCGGCCGCCTCCAGCGCTGCCTTGCACGCCAGCGGATTGACGCCGCCGGCGTTGGCCACGACGCGAATGCCCTTTTCCTTCAGCTGCGGCATCAGCGGCGCCATCACGTGATCGACAAAATCGTTGGCGTAGCCGGCGTTCGGATCGCGCATGCGCTTGGCCGCGAGTATCGACATGGTGATCTCAGCCAGATAGTCGAACACCAGAAAATCGATCGCACCCCGTTCGACCAGCTGCGCCGCCGCGGTATTGGTATCACCCCAGAAGGCTGAGGCGCAGCCGATGCGTATTGTGCTCACGATGCTTGCTCCATGGCCTCAACGAGAGGTAACAAGACTTACCTTAAAATTGAGCCTGATGATATGTGAGCACCTAGAGTGTCTATAAAACCTAAGATTCTCAACAACAATATAGATTACATTGAGGGTAGAAAGTGCAACGCCAACCAGATCGGCACCGCAGCCAGCACGCCAGCCAGCACGTCGTCGATCATGATGCCGAAGCCCCCATGGATACGCCGATCCAGCCAGCGGATCGGCCAGGGCTTGAGGATGTCGAACACGCGAAACAGCACGAACGCGGCCGCGATCCCCACTGCGCATTCCAAAGTCGAATCTGGAGCAATCATCACCAGCGGCGCTGCCGCGATCAGGTAGCCCACGATCTCGTCAAACACGATGCCGCCGTAGTCATGAACGCCCAGCAGGCGCGCGCTCTCGCCGCAGACCCAGCAGCCGAACACGAACAACACGGCAACCGCGATCGCGTAGACCGCCGGACTCATGAATGACATCGCCAGAAAAATCGGAATTGCCACCAGCGTGCCCACAGTACCCGGCGCCCAGGGCGACAGGCCGGCACCGAAGCCGAAAGCGACGAAGTGCTCGGTCGTGCTCATGATCAGCTGTGCCGGCGGCCGAGCAGCAGTTGGCGTCGTCATAGGAATCTCCGATGGTCTTATTCAAAATGCCGGTACGCAGACCGGCTCAGCGAGATGGTAGCGCCGTCGGCACCCAGCACGCGCAAACCCCGCCCTTCCACCACCCGCCCGATCACCGTCAGCGGCACATCGATCGCCGCACGCGCCGCATCAATCCGTTCTGGCGCGACGCACAGGCATAGCTCGTAATCGTCGCCACCTGCCAGTTGCAGCTCGGGTCGATCGGCCGCGTGCGCCAAGCGGGCAAAAGCCTCGGAAGTGGGCAAGGCATCGACACGAAGCTCGGCGGCCACGGCACTGCGCTCAAGCACATGCCCCAGATCGCCGATCAACCCATCAGACAGATCGATCGCCGCGCTGGCGAGATCGCGCAACGCACAGCCCGCACCAACGCGTGGCAACGGCCGATCCAGCCGCTGACGCAGCCAGCGTTCGGCACCGTCATCGGGCTCTGATTCCGATGTGTCACCGCGCTGTATACGCCGTAAAGCCAGCGCAGCATCGCCCAACGTGCCGGTGACGCAGATCAGATCCCCAACGCGGGCGCCGTCACGGCGCAAGGCCTGCCCACAGGGCACTTCGCCGATCGCGGTCACTGACAGACTCAAGGCACCGCGTGTGGTGTCGCCGCCCACCAGTGCGACGCCATGTGCCCGCGCCAGCGCGGCGAAACCGGCGACAAAATCGCGAAGCCAGGCGTCATTCGCACTCGGCAACGTCAACGCAAGGGTGCACCAGCGCGGCAGCGCGCCCATTGCAGCAAGATCTGACAGGTTGACCGCGAGCGCCTTCCAGCCGATATCGTCCGCAGCAGTCTCCAGCGGAAAATGCCGTCCAGCGATCAAGGTGTCTGTGGTCACCGCGAGTTCACAGCCCGCGGTCGGCTGCAGCAGGGCGGCGTCGTCACCCACGCCCATGACAACGCCACGGTGGCCGCCGCCGATCTCGCTGAAATAGCGGCGGATGAGTGTGAACTCATCCATGGCGTTGCGGGGCTAGTCCACTGAACCGGTGACTTCGCACCCTGATGAGTGCGTCAGCCGGGATGCGATGCGAGGAAGAAAGCACGGGAATAGCCCAGCTATTTCGAGCATTTCTGACAACGCAGCGCGCCCGGATGGCGTGCTCAGCAGGGGGTGGCATGTCATTGGTTCAGTGGATTAGCGCCCGACTTCCTGCGGACGCAGCTGATGCGCCAGCTTGTCCAGCACGCCGTTGACGAACTTGAAGCCGTCCTCCGCGCCGAACATCTTGGCCAGATTGACTGATTCGTTGACCACGACCTTCCACGGCACTTCCGGCTTCTCGCTGAGCTCGTAAGCCCCGAGCAGCAGCACCGCGTGCTCAACCGGATCGAGCTGACTGATCGGGCGATCCAGATACGGCACCAGCGCCAGCGTCAGATCGGCGGCACGTTCGACCACGCCACTGAGCAGCTCTTCGAAGTAATCCGGATCAGCACGGCCCAGGCCTTCCTTCTGCTCACGGAACTGTCGCACCAGCCCGGCCGGCGTGTTCTCGTTGATCAGCCATTGATACAGCGCCTGCACAGTCAGCCGACGTGCCAGCCCGCGGCGGCTCTGCGGTTGGGGGTCGCTCATAGGCTGCCCAGGCTCCGCGACAATCGAATCATTTCCAGCATCGCCGCAGTGGCCTCGTAACCTTTGTTGTCACGGCCCTTGCCGGCGCGATCCCAGGCCTGCTGAACGGTATTGACCGTCAACACGCCGAAACCAACCGGCTTGTTCAGGTCCAGCTGCACCCGCATGATGCCGCGCGCGCATTCGCCGGCGACGTAGTCGAAATGCGGGGTATC
>JBFFJL010000360.1:0-4251 GCA_041555955.1 Nevskiaceae bacterium | reverse complement strand
TGATTCAGCGCGCCGGCTCGGGCCACAACCACGCCGCGCCGCGCACCCCACTGCTGTCGCCGTGCATCGCCGGCACCAGCCGGGTTTCGATGCGATCCGAAAACACCCACGGCGCCCAGCGCTGCGGCACGTTCTGGTAAAGGCGCTGCACGCGCGACAGACCACCGCCAACGACAATGACGTCCGGGTCAAGCAGATTGATCACCGTCGAGAACGCGCGTGCCAGCCGATCCTCCCAGCGCTGCAGACTGGCCTCGCAGGCTTCATCGCCGGCTTCGGAACGCGCAACGATGTCCTCGCCCTTGAGCGTCGTGCCGGTGACACGCTGATGATCCAGCGCCAGCCCCGGCCCGCAGCAATACACCTCAATCGTGCCGTTACGTCCGTCCCAGCCCAGCGGACCCGGCACCTCGTCCCACTCCGGTCGCGGCCACGGCATCGGGTTGTGCCCCCACTCTCCGGCGATCGCATTGGGTCCGGACAGCAGTCGTCCGTCGACGACGATACCGCCACCGACTCCGGTTCCCAGAATGACGCCGAACACGCAACGCGCACCGGCCGCAGCGCCGTCGCTGGCTTCTGACAAGGCCAGACAGTCCGCGTCATTGGCGATGCGCACCCGCGGGCCCAGCCGCGCGGTCAGATCTTCCAGCAACGGCTCGCCGTTGAGGCAGGTCGAATTGCAGTTTTTCATGCGGCCGTTGACCTTGGAACGCGCGCCGGGCGTGCCGGCGCCGACGCTCAGCCCGGTAGTGCCGACGTCCTGCTCCAGCGCCGCCACCAGTTCCACGATCGTCGACAACGCCGCTTGATAGTCGTCCGGCGGGGTCGGCACACGCCGTCGCGCCAGAATCTGCGAGTCCGCATCCAGCACCACACCTTCGATCTTGGTGCCGCCGAGGTCGATTCCTATCCGCATGCGCTTGAGTATCCCGTGTCGATCGTCGGCGCGGAGCATTCCTCCACCACCGGGACGAGCTTAACGCGGCATGCGTTCACGGCAAATGACACACCTCAATCGCATCGCCGTCATGCGGCCCGCGTCCGGCACCGGGCGCAAGCGCCCGATGCCCGACATCGATTTACTGACCGTAGCGATCCTGCGTGATCTCGACCGCCTGCTGGAACGTCGGCCGGTTGATCCAGTGAATCGGCGGCACCGGCAGCAGGCTGAACGCGGTGTGCTCGACCGCATCGTAGTCCTCGACCACCGCGCCGTCGGAGCCTTTGGCATTGGGAATCTGGCTGCCATCCCAGTTAGCCCTGTTGGAAAGGCCGCCAAGATCGGACAGCGCTTCGTCCAGTGCCGTCAGCACCGCCGTGCGGCAATCGGCCAGCACGCCGGTACCGGCGCATTGGAGTGCGCGGTAGGTTTCGTGGTCCGGTTTGTCGAGCACCGTCTGCAGCATGCGGGTCATGTGCTGGAACCAGCCTTCCTGGAATGCCGAACCCTGCGCACGTGGCGCGTCGTAGCGGCTGGCCAGCGTCGACACACCGGACCCGGCAATCTCCTCCAGCTGCGGCGTCACCGTCTGCATCAGGTGCTGGTACCAGGCATCCATCAGCACCACTTGCGCACGGAAGTCATAGACGCCATCGGCATCGCGGTCGCGGCGCATCGAACCCAGCCCTGGCGTATCGGAGATCCAGTTGTTCGAGCCCGCCGACATCCACTGCGTCATCAGCACCACGACCTGGGCCTGGTCCGCCGTCAGACTGTCTCTTGTCATCAGCTCGATCAGCAACGGCAGCAGATCCTGCCCGCGCAGATCGGTATAGGCGGCGTCGCCCATGATCTCGATCATCGTGGCCAGGGTGTGCTTGCGCCCGGACGCCTTGAACGCCTGCAGGCGCTCCGACAGCATGCGCACGCGATGCGTTGGGCCATAGGTACCGTTACTGTCCGCCGCCCACCAGCCGCGAGCGCCGCTGTTGTTCCAGTTGGCCAGATAGCCCTGTGGCGGATTGGTGTCCTGGATATGCGACGCCAGCGACAGGAAGCCCGGCCATTCGAAATAGCCCGGATTCGAACTGCTCTGCGCCTCCGGATACGCGCGGCTCGGGAACGCCTTGCCGTCGGCGTTGCCGTCACCGCCGTAGATGTCAAAGAACGCGGCCGACAGGTTCTGGTCCACGACCCACTCGAAGTTGCCGTCACCCCAAACCGGAAGCTCCGGATGCTGACCCGAATGCCGCTTCGGGTACAGGCCGGACTGGATGTAGGCGATGTCCGTGCTGTCCGCGTAGAGCCAGTTGAAGGTCGCGGTCATGCTGTTGAACAGCTGCTTGAAGCGCGTGTGCGTCATCGGCGCACCGGTCGTCGTCAGCAACGCAAAAGGCGCGGCAGTATCGACGTCGGCAAAGAAAGTCGAGCGCTGCGTCGAGATCGCCACCGGCTCGCCGCTGACGGTAGCCGTGCCGAACACCGGTCCGTAGTGCGTGCGCAGGACATAGCGCTTGACCGTCTCAGGCAGCGGCAGCCCCCCCAGCGCCACGCTCGCGACCGTCGGTTGCGCGGTCCACTCGTCCACACGCCGGTAGAAGCGCACGCAATTGCCCCGGAACAGATATCCATCGGCGTCGGGGAAGCCGTCGTCGTTGCCATCCAGGCGCGACGCCGGACTGCCATCCATGTTGCACATCTTCGACACACGGGTATCGGTGAAGTCCGAACCTGCGGAAGTCGGGCTCCAGGCGAAATCCAGACCATGACCGATGACGATATACGGCAGGTTGACCGTGGAAATACCGCGCGCGGCGAGTTCGAAATCCGTGTCGCCCCGCGAGACCACCGCCGCTTCCCACAGCAACTGCGGATCGAAGTAACCGGTCTGCGGACCCGCGACGATGATCGGGTGCCCCGACTGCGTCTGATCCGCGGCAGCGGCAATGAAATTCGACGTCGTCAGTGGCATGCCCAGACGGTTCAGCAACGCATGCAGGCTGCCACCGGGATTGTCCGACAGCACCAGCGCCTTGGGTTTCTCGCGCTTGAACGGAATCACCGTGGCATCGGTCGGTTCGGTCATCGCCGTCAGCCACGACAGCCGCCCCAGCAGGTTCAACCCACCCGACTTTGCGGTCGCGCCCAGACCTCCGCCGGGTTCGCCCGGAATCGGTGCTTCCAGCGGCAGCCCGGCACCGTGCGTCTGCAGGGTGAAGCCTTCAAAGCTGCCGGCATCCCAGATCGCCACGCCAGCCGGCAGGGTCTGCGGACAGCTCTCATCGACCGAGGGCGGCGACTGCGTGGCAAAACTGCCGGACGCGGTCACCGGCGTATCGGCGGCCGTGGCATGCCGTAGGTCGCGCCACATCTCACAGGCGCCCTGCGCAATCTGCGTCGAACCCGGGCCCAGGCTCGGATCGAGCTGCTGCAGCAGCTTCAGGTTCACCGCCTCGCCGCCGCCGCCGAAGCCCAGCGCCGCCTGGATCAGCACCGCGTTGGCGACGATGTCGTTGACCGTGAACGGTGCGGGTGGATACTTGATCAGGTCCAGGCCCAGCGCCAGCGTTACGTATTCCGGCGGCGCCTCCAAGGCGCCGACACCCTGCAGAAAGTCGACGTAGGCATTCATGCCCGCGACGAACATCTCGGTGTCGTTCAGGAACAGCGGACCGAGCGTGGGGCCCATCTTCTGTACGGCAGCGGTGACGATCTGCGTCAGTTCGTCCTCGCTGTAGCCGGCCGGCGCGCCAAATTCCAGATCCAGCTCATAGGTCGTGTCCGACGGTCCGAGCATCTCCGAGGCCCGGCCACGCCCGACCTTGCGCAGCAGATCGAACAGCCACAGACGATCCTGCGCAGCAGCAAAGCCCAGTCCGTATTGCGCGGCGCTGCGGTCTTCGCCGTCGACATAGGGCACGCCCCAACCATCGCGGCGGATGGTCACGTTCTTGCCGTTGGGCGCGGTCAGCTCGCGCCGGGACACCGCGTCAGCATCGGACAAGGTCAACGGCGCGGCCTTGAAGTAGTTGCAGGCCTGGTCCGACTGCTTCTGATGTTCGTCGATGTTCTTCGGCGGTGTGCAGGTGTCCGACTTCAGACCCTGCTTGGCGTAGGCGAGGTTGCCGTACATATCGAGCTGGTCGCGGAAATTGTCCGGATAGCTGACCACCGGCACGCCCGGTATCGGCGCACCGACGCCGCCGGCGGAATTGCCGTTGGAGCCTGGGGGCACGATCGCCATGAAGGTGTTGCCAGCGATATCGCCGGGATCCACCGGCTCACCACCCCCACCACCGCCACCGCCG
>JBFFJL010000359.1:0-4255 GCA_041555955.1 Nevskiaceae bacterium | reverse complement strand
GTTGACGATTTGGCCGAAAATAGCACATCCACCCTGTCGGCAAACCCGGAGAAACCCTGTGAAAGCGCGCGTGAAGTGGTCAGAAAATGCCAGCTTCGTCGCCGAGAGCGGCAGTGGCCATGCGCTGGTGGTCGACGGCCCGCCGGAAATCGGCGGCCGCAATCTCGGCCCGCGGCCGATGGAATTGTTGCTGATGGGCGTCGGCGCCTGTTCGTCGGTCGACGTCACCCTGATTCTGAAGAAGTCGCGGCAGCAGATCGTCGACTGCTGGGTCGAGCTGGAAGCTGACCGCGCCGAGACCGAACCCAAGGTGTTCACCGAAATCCGCATGCATTTCGTTGTGGTCGGGCGCGATCTGGCCGAAAACCACGTCCGGCGTGCGGTCGAGCTGTCGGCCGAGAAATACTGCTCGGCGTCGATCATGCTGGGTCGCGGCGGTGTGACTATCCGCCACAGCTACGAGATCCGCACGGCGACCTGAAACGGGACGGGAGCCGGTATGGCGGGTGATTCACCTGATCGTCATTGATTTATCGCATAATGCGCGGCTTGCTGGTACGGGGTGCGCGCATTCTGCGCGTCAATGAGTTTTTACCGGAGCACTGCATTGGCCAAGGCCAAGCCCAAGCCCACGAATAACCCGAAGTTGAAGCTGCTTGGCTTCAACAATCTGACGAAGTCGCTGTCGTTCAATATCTATGACATCTGCTATGCGCGCTCGCGAGAGCACCAGCAGGAGTACATCGAATACATTGACGAGGCCTACAACGCCGAGCGCCTGACCGCGATCCTGACCGAGGTGGCCCGTATCATCGGCGCCAATATCCTCAACGTTGCGCGCCAGGACTACGATCCGCAGGGCGCCTCGGTGACGATGCTGATCTCGGAAGGCCATCTCGATGGCCTGCCGACGCCGAAGCCGACGACCAAGAAAAAGGAATCGGTGGTTGCGCATCTCGACAAGTCGCACATCACCGTTCACACCTATCCGGAAACCCATCCGGACGCCGGCATTTCGACCTTTCGTGCCGATATCGATGTTTCGACCTGCGGCAAGATTTCGCCGCTGAACGCCTTGAACTACCTGATCAAGTCGTTCGAGTCGGACATCGTGGTGATGGACTATCGCGTGCGCGGCTTCACCCGCAACGTGCGTGGAATGAAGCACTTCATCGACCATTCGGTCGAGTCGATCCAGGACTTCGTTTCGGCGGACTTCAAGGATCGGTATCAGATGATCGACGTCAACGTCTATCAGGAGTTCATGTTCCATACCAAGATGCGCTTGAAGGAACTGGATCTGGATACCTACCTGTTCGGCGAAGGGGCATCAGAGCTGCCACCGCGGGAATCCAAAAAGATCCGGGAGCGCGTCAACCGCGAGATCCTCGAAATCTATTACGGCAAGAACATGCAGGGCTAGGAGCGTGGGCGGTAGGAACCGTGCAGGCGAGACAAAGCCCGTTCGAGGCAGGTTCGGATGATGATTTCGGGGCAATAGCAGGGACTATTGGCCCAAAATCGGTACCGAAGATGTCCGAATGGGCGAAGTCGCAGTCGCGCGTGTTTCTGCCGCCCACGCTCCTAGACTCGCTGCTCCGGGCGGTGCATCCGATCCGGCATGTGAATTGCGGGTTGGAGCCGCGGTATCCTGCCGTTTCTGCGGCTCCCGCCGTCGCCAGACCTACGCATGTCCACGCACCACCACGACCACGATCATTCCCACCACCACGCGCATGATGCGCACGGCAGTGCTGCGCGCCTGAAGATGGCGCTGGCCCTGACCGCCGGTTTCATGGTGGTCGAAGTCGTCGGCGGTCTGTGGTCCGGATCCCTGGCCTTGCTGGCCGATGCCGGGCACATGCTGACCGACGCGGGTGCACTGGCGCTGGCGGTCTGGGCGCAGGTGCAGGCGGCGCGACCGGCCGATGCACGGCGCTCGTATGGATACCACCGAGCGCAGGTGTTGGCGGCGTTCGTCAACGGTCTTGCGTTGTTGCTGATCGCGGCCTGGATCACCATCGAGGCCGCGCAGCGCCTCATGGCGCCGCCGCAGATTCAGGGAGGGCTGATGCTTGGCGTCGCCTGCGCGGGGCTGGCGGTCAATATCGCCGCGTTCTTCGTGCTCCAGGGCGGACACCATCACGATCTGAACGTGCGCGCGGCGTTCCTGCATGTGCTCGGTGACCTGCTGGGCTCGGCGGCGGCGATCGTGGCGGCGCTGGTGATTCTGCTGACCAACTGGACCCCGGTCGACCCCTTGCTGTCGGTGTTGGTGGCGCTACTGATTCTGCGTACCGCCTGGCGCCTTGTGCGCGAATCAGCCCATGTATTGCTGGAGGGCAGTCCTGAAGGGTTCGACGCTGCGGCGCTGGCCAGTGGGCTGTCGGCCGATGTTGCGGGGGTCTCCGACGTGCATCACGTCCATCACTGGATGCTGACGCCGGAACGCCGTGTCATGACTCTGCATGCGGTATTGAAGCCTGGCGCTGACGAAGATGAAGTCATTCGTCAGATCAACGCGTGGGTGCGGCTGCGCTATCAGGTGGGGCATGTGACCGTACAGGCCGAGCGCCAAGCCTGCGGCGCTACGGCGCACTGACGTTCATTCGCCTACGGCTCGATCAGTGCCGCCAGGCGCAAATCGCGGCTGCGGAGATGCCCGGCCTAGATCCGGTAGGCGCCAAACTTCATCACCCGCGCCACCTGACGCATCAGGCCTTTGACCGGCGCCGGTAACGGCTGCCCGCCGGCATCGCGCGCTTCGCGACCATGGCGTTCCTCGTCGCGACGCATCTGCTCCAGAATCGCGCGGCTGCGCTGATCCTGTTCCGGTAGTTGCTGCAAATGCTCGCCCAGATGTTCGGACACCTGGCGCTCGGTCTCGTCGATGAAGCCCAGGCTCCAGCGGTCGCCGGCCAGACCGGCGGCAGCGCCGATTGCGAATGAGCCGGCGTACCACAGCGGCTGCAGCCGGCTCGGCGCGTCATTGAGCTCGTGCAGGCGTTCCTCGCACCAGCGCAGATGATCCTGTTCCTCGCGTGCCGCGGCCAGCAGTTGCTGCCGCGTCTGCGGATTGCGCGCGACCAGTGCCTGGCCGTGATACAGCGCCTGCGCCGCAACCTCGCCGGCATGATTGATCCGCATCAACCCGGCGACATGGCGGCGGCTGGCGTCGTTGGCGTCGTTGGTCTCGGCCTGGGCCTGGGCCTTGGCCGGATTACTGCGGCCGGTGCCGCTGCCGCGCTCGGCCAGCAGCGACAGGCCGCGATTGAGCGTGGACAGCAGACGGTCGGCGGGGGTGAGCTGGCGGTTCATGGGCATACATTCTAGCCGCTACAATGCCGCGACCGCGGTAGCGCCCGCCTGCCGCACCTGGTTCCATTCCGTCACCGTGCCGATCAAGCCCGATCAAATCTCCAGCTGTCTGGCCAAGGGTATTGCTCCGATCTATCTGGTCGCGGGCGAAGAGCCGCTGCTGATCCAGGAAACGCTGGATACGATCCGCGCCGCCGCGCGCAAGGCGGGCTACGACGAACGCGAGATTCTCGACGTCGAGCGTGGCTTTGAATGGCAGCGCGTGGTCGACAGCTGCGCCAGCATGTCGCTGTTTTCCAGCCGCCGCATCGTCGAAGTGCGGATGGCCGCCGGCCCCGACGATACTGGCCGCAAGACCTTGCAGCAGCTGGCTGCGCACGCCCCGCAGGATGTGCTGCTGCTGGTGGTCTGCGGCGCACTGGATTCGCGTCAGCGCGATGCGGCCTGGTTCAAGGCGCTCGATTCCGCCGGTGAATGCGTCTACGTCTGGCCGGTCAAACCGGCTGAGTTCCTGCCGTGGCTGCAGAAGCGTCTGGGGGCCGCAGGCGTCAGCGCCGACGCCGATGCGGTCAAGCTGCTGGCGGAGCGCACCGAGGGCAATCTGCTGGCCGCTGCGCAGGACATCGCCAAGCTCGCCTTGCTGTTTCCCGGACAGACCGTCACGGTCGAGGCGCTGGCGCATGCGGTGGCCGACAGCGCGCGCTATGAAGCGTTTGATCTGAACGATCGCGTGCTCGACGGCGATGCTGCCGGCGCGGTACGCAGTCTCGGCCGGCTGCGCGAGGAAGGGGTCGGCGTGCTCGAAATCCTCGGTGCGCTGATGTGGAGTCTGCGCCTGCTGGTGAAGGCGTCGATGAACTATGTGCAGACGCGGGACGCGGCCTCGGCCTGTGACGCAGCTGGCATCCGTCGCTTCCAGCAGGCCAAGTATCTGAAG
>JBFFJL010000358.1:0-4272 GCA_041555955.1 Nevskiaceae bacterium | reverse complement strand
GGTCAAG
Organism: Nevskiaceae bacterium; assembly: GCA_041555955.1. Lineage (GTDB taxonomy): Bacteria > Pseudomonadota > Gammaproteobacteria > Nevskiales > Nevskiaceae > Solimonas. The sequence continues at coordinate 4,265 of JBFFJL010000358.1, read as the reverse complement.
GTGAACCAGCCGGGCAGGGGATGAACCAGCCACTGGCCGGCCACATCGCGCCAGTCGGTGGTATGCAGCAGGTTCTCGAAGCGCCCCCTTCTGGCGATATCGTCCGAATGGGCCACCGCCAGGTCATACGTACCGTATACCGCGAGTCCGAACGGGAACTGTAAGCGGGCACTGGGCTCAAGGGCCACGGAGTAATCAAATGTGCCGTATTCGGTTGCTACAAGGCTGCGCACGTCCGGCTCCAGCCGGATTTCGCCGCCAATCCAGTGTGGCCAGCGATAGGCGGCAGGGCTGTCGTACCAGGACAGCCACTGCGATTGCGGCTGCGCCTGATCCAGCGTCAAGCGCCGGATCGGAACGCCATAGCGGTATTCGCGGATCTGGCCAGCGTCAGTATTGTCCCGGACTTTTTCTGACACCGCCTTGGCGCTACTGGCCGGTGTGTCCGTCGAGGTTACGGCTTGCCAGGCGCGAGCATTGCGGCCACTGACCGAATTTGACTCAGGGATTACGGCATCGCGGTGATGCCCGAATTGAATCGCTAGCCCAGCACCGGCAGAGAACGACTGCTTCGGGTCGGTGGAGCCTGCAGCGGTGGTGTACACCGTCACTGCGGGTGTGACCTGCCAGAACAGGCGCACACCGTAATTGGCCTCTTTTCCGTCGTAGTCGGCGAGAACATCGGCAAACGGCAGCACGCGGTAACGAATGCCGCCAAAGGCTCCGTCTAGAGTGTCAGGTCCGCCGCCGCCGCCGACGCTCAACGCCAGGCCGCGCCACTTGAAAGTGCCGACGCCATAGACCGAGCGAAGCTGCTGCGCATCACCGCCAAAGTCGGTAGCGCCCACGGCCAGCGAGAACATGTCCGAGGTGTACAGCTGGAGTTTGGCGTTGCCGGAGAGATCTTGTCGAATGCGTTGGCCGTTCGTGTCTTCTGCTCTGGACAATCGCCCGGTAATTTCCAGCTGTCGCCAAAGACCGACTGTGAAATAGGCGTTGTCGACCGCATTGAAGCTCGCCGGTGCAGTCGACTCGATATCATTGTTGTACTGGAAGTGCAGCGTGCCTTCAGGTGTCACTTCCGCATCCGGGACCGTCAGCAAGCCATGAAAGCCCTGCATCGCGAAGTCGGGCGATAGTAGGTCGGCCCAAACAGAGCAGCTGAACAGTACGGATGCGGCGGCGCATGACCTCAAGAACATGAACTTCCCCCGGTGGGTCTGTGGCGTCAGCCGCATGTTACTGAACATTGAGTTCGCACAGGGGAGGGCCTGAGCGCATTGGTATTCAGTTCATGCTTTGGTGGGGAATCGATCCGGCGCAAAAAAAGAGCCACGTCCATGGGGCGTGGCTCTTTGATCCGATGGATCACGTAGATACCCGATCAGTTACCCCCGGTGCCGCCAGTTCCGGTGATGGTGCCGGTGTTACGGCCCGGTTCGTTCTGCCCGCTGGCCAGCTCGTCAGCCGCGTCCGTGCCGTTAGCGACCGAGGCCGCAGCTGCGTCGATGGTGGACTGGCTGAACTGATCGCCGAGATCGCCGTCGGCAATGTCAGCGGCCAGCAGGCTCAGAATCTGCTGCGCACTCAGGCCCAGACCCTCGGTCAGGTTGGCCAGCGCGGCCAGCACGGCAGCGTAGGCACCGGCATTGCCGGACAGTGCGTCCAGATCGTCCAGTGAGTCGACAACCTGCGGCAGGGCCAGAATGTCGCTGACGCCGAAGAACGAAGCGATATCGTCCAGGATGGTGCTGACCTGTCCGTCGGTCACCGTGCCGCTCAGGGCCAGTACGGCTTCTGCCGCGACATCGGTCAACGGGGTGACGGCGAGCGAAGTGGTGTCGCTCGGGGCCACTGCCTTCATGGTGCCGGTGAAAGCCTCGAACTGGCCGGTTGCCTCATTGAAGAACTGACCGCCGGTGCAGGACACGAGGTATGGCTCGGACGGGGCCGGCGACAAGGTCATCGTGAAATTGCCGGAGGCGTCGGTGGTACCGGAGCCCAGGGTGTTGCCGATCAACGTCGTGACCTCGCAAGTCGCGTTCAGCAACGCGCCAAGCGCCGCACGACCGTCGATTTCAGCCCTCGACTTGTGATGATTGTTGCCGCAGGCACTGACGGCAACCGCCAACAGTCCCATTGCGCTGGCTTTCAGAATGTTATTCATGTTCATCGATCAACCCCTTCCCTTCCAAAATAGAATTTGCTCGGAACTGCTGATGTCGCGCGGGTTATGGACACGCGCAAAAATCATACCGAAAGCTGCAGTAGAACACGCCGATTCGCAACGGCTTTCCTCGGGCATCTTATCCCACTGCGTACCGAAATCAACTGCCGTACATCCAGCAAACTGTGACGAAGGTACGGAAACTTCCGGCTAAAGCCTTTCAAGCGCCCCAGCGTAGGGCATTTCAGTGACAATTCGGTGCAGGTATTCGTACGCTTTGCTCGTAATCGGTGGGTGCAAAAGGGTGAGCTGCTGCGAAAAACCAGAGCAGGACGGCGACCATGGCATAATCCGCGCCTCGCAAACGACCCTAACGACCAACGGAGCTTTCCTGTGCTGGATTTTTTGATTAGTCCCGCCTACGCCCAGAGCGGCGCAGCGCCCAATCCGCTGATGCAGTTCCTGCCGCTCGTGCTGCTGGTGATCCTGTTCTATTTCATGCTGATCCGGCCGCAGATGAAGCGTTCGAAAGAGCACCGGAACATGCTGGATAGCCTGGCCAAGGGCGACGAAGTGGTGACCTCTGGCGGACTCGCCGGCAAGGTGGCCAATATCGGCGAAGCCTATGTCACCGTCGAAATTGCTGAAAACGTCGTGATCAAGGTCCAGAAATCTGCGATCAGCAGCGTTCTGCCGAAAGGATCCCTCAAGGCGCTGTGATCGAGGTGGCGCGGCCTCAGGCCGCGTCTGCCACCGGGACCACGCGGCGGAACCTTCCGGGGTTCCGGCGCACTGAAGCATTGCCATGAAGCCATACGCCACCTGGAAGTACCTCGTTCTCATCGTTGCCATCGTGTTTGGCCTGCTCTATGCGGCGCCCAACCTGTTCGGTGACGATCCCTCGGTGCAGATTTCACTGGAGAGCGGCGACCCGCTGCCGCTCGAATTTGCCGATCGGGTTGCAAAGATCCTGACCGACGCGCAGCTGGCCCCCTTGGCCAGTGATCTCGAAGAGGGGCAGTGGATCGTTCGCTACGACAGCGCCGAGGGGCAGCTCAAGGCGGCGGACGTGCTCAAGCGGGAGCTGGGTCGCAGCTATGTCGTCGCGCTGAATCTTGCGCCGAAAACCCCGGACTGGCTGCGGGCGATCGGCGCCAAGCCGATGAACCTGGGGCTGGATCTGCGCGGCGGCGTGCACTTTCTGCTCGAAGTGGACATCAATGATGTGCGCGAGCGTGCGGTCGAACGCATCGTCAACGATGTGCCCGCGCTGCTGCGCAAGGAAAACGTGCGCTACACCGGGCGCCGGCAGGTGGCCGGGGCAGGTGTGCTGGAATTTTCCGATGCGGATCACGTTGACGCCGCGCGACAGGTGATCGCCAGCAATTTTCCTGAGTATGACCTGACCGCGCCGCCGGACGCGCCACTGAGTCTGCAGATCAGTCTGTCCGAGGAAGAAGCCAAGCGCATCGTCGACTTTGCGGTGCAGCAGAACCTGACGACCTTGCGTAATCGTGTGAACCAGCTCGGCGTGGCGGAGCCGTTGGTGCAGCGACAGGGGGCGAATCGCATCGTGGTGCAGTTGCCCGGCGTGCAGGACACCACGCGGGTCAAGGATCTGCTGGGTGCGACGGCAACCCTGGAGTACCGTGCGGTGTCCGAGGACGACGCGGCATCTGCGGCGCGGACCGGCATCATTCCGGTGGGCACGCAATTGTTCTATACCCGGGACGGCCATCGTCCGTATCTGCTCAAGCGCGAGCTGATCGCCGGTGGCGACAATCTGGTCGACGCGGCGGCGACGGTCGATCAGGACGGGGGTCCGGCGGTCAGCGTGACCCTGGACGGTGCCGGCGCCAAACGCATGTTCGCGTTCACCGAAAAGAATGTCGGCAAGCCGATGGCCGTCCTGTTCAAGGAACGCGAGGTCGTCACCAACTACAACGCCAAGGGCGAGCCGATCCGCGAGCACCGCGAGATCGAGGAAATCATCTCGGTCGCCTCGATTCGCGGCGTGTTCGGCAAGCGCTTCCAGACCACCGGACTGGGCAGCAAGGAAGCCCACGATCTGGCGCTGCTGTTGAAAGCCGGCGCCTTG
>JBFFJL010000357.1:0-4312 GCA_041555955.1 Nevskiaceae bacterium | reverse complement strand
GACATGCGCCGCGCGGATCATGATCTTGGACGGCACGCAGCCGACGTTGACGCAGGTGCCGCCGATGGTGCCGCGCTCGACCAGGGTCACGCGCGCGCCGCGCTCGGCGGCCTTCAGCGCGCCCGCCATCGCGGCGCCGCCGCTGCCGATCACGGCCACGTGCAAGGACGCTTCGTTGCCAGTCCGCTTCCCGGAGTCACCGCCGAGCCAGGACTGCATTTTGCCCAGCAAGCCGCCGGAGGGCGGTGGCGCGTGTCCCTCGTCCAGGCGCGCACGATAGCCGAGCGCGTCCACCGCGGCGATCAGTGTGTCCGCCTGCGTGCCGCCTGCCAGTGTCACTTCGGCCGAGCCCTGGGCGTAGAACACGCGCGCGGACTGAACGCCTGGCACTTTTTCCAGTGCCTGCCTGACGTGTGTCGCACAGGAGTCGCAGATCATGCCGGAGATCTTGAGTTGCGTCATGGTCGAATTCCGATGAGCGGGGTCAGGATTGTTTTGCCGGGAGTTCGCAGTGCTCCGGGTCGCAGCGCCGGCTGGCCGGCGATACGAGGTCCCAGACGGACACGGCGATCATCAGGCCGAGTCCGCTATAGGTGGCGTAGCTGCTCCAGCCGTACTTGAACCAGGGGTACAGCGACAGCAGCAGGACGGTCGGCCCCAGCATGCCCAGCAGGCTGCGGTGCCACTGGCGGTGGCTGAACCAGCCCAGGGCGTTGATGACCAGTGCCAGCCAGGCGAAGGCAGGCAGCAGGGCGTTGATGAACACGCCCTCCCACTGGCTCAGAAACCCAAGGCCCATGGCCGCACCGAGGCTGGCAATGGCGGGAAAGCACATCGCGCAGCCCATCGCAGAGACGACTGCGCCGACCGATCCGGTCTTGTCGCCGATGAGGGTGATCCACTGAATCAACCGTTCCATGACGCGCCTCAGGGCCGGACCGTGGACGAAAAGCCGGCGTCGGCGGTCGCCCGCGTCAGCGCTTCCGTCGTGGTCTTCGCGTCATCGAAAGTCACCGTGGCCTGCTTGTCCTTGAAGCTGACGTCCACCGACTCGACGCCGTCCACCCGCGACAAGGATTTCTTGACCGTGATCGGACAGGTGACGCAGGTCATGCCCGAGACGTCCAGCGTGACGGTGCGGGGCGCCGCATGAACCGCGCTGCACTGGCAGCAGGCGAGCACCCCGCCCAGTCCCAGTGCAATGAACAGACTCTTCAGCATGGCGGTCCTCCTTAGATGAACAGAACGATGTAATAGGGGAACGTGAGCAGGCCGACGACCAGCGTCGCCACACCCCAGAAGATCCACTTGCGCCGCCGCTGTACACGCGGATCGGCGCAGGCCTGGCCTGGCTCGCAGACCTCGGCGGTTCGGAAGATGCCGCGGTAGGCGAAGAGCAGGGCGACGACCGCCGCCGCCACGAAGATCGGGCGGAAGGGTTCGAGAACTTTCAGCGTCGCCAGCCACGAACCGCCGAGCCCGGCCATGACCAGCACCAGCGGCAGCACGCAACACACCGAAGCGCCGAGACCGGCAACGACGCTGGCGGCGAGCGAGAGCTTGGAACGGTCCTGCATACAGCCTCCTGTGAACGGATGCTGCTACGCTACGACCGTAGCCGACTACGGAGTCAAGATGCACGAAACCTACACCATCGGCACGCTGGCGCAGCACGCCGGCGTGCACCTGGAAACCATCCGCTATTACCAACGACGGGGACTGGTCGGCGAGCCCCAGCGCCCGCTGGGCGGCATCCGGCGCTACACAGAGAGTCACGTCCGGCGGCTGCGCTTCATCCGCCACGCGCAGGAGATCGGCTTTTCCCTCGACGAAGTCGGCGAACTGCTGAAACTGGAGGACGGTGCGCAGTGCCGGGAGGCGCGAACGCTGGGCGAACGCAGGCTTGCCGACGTCCGCAACAAGCTGATGGACCTGCAACGCATCGAATCCGCGCTGGCGGCCCTGGTGGACCGCTGCGCGTCGGTGAAGGGACGCGTGCGCTGTCCGCTGATTGCGTCCCTGCAGGAGGCGAGCTGACCGCGCTGTCGCGAAGGGTTCTGTCGGTGCCGGATCACCTCGGGTCCGCTCGCGAGCGCCGTTTCGGCTCGCCGCCCAACTCATCGAGAATCGGGCATGCGCCGCGCGCGGTCTGGCACAGGTTGACGAGCAGCGACAGCTCGTTGCGCAGCACGGCCAGATCGTGCAGGCGCGCATTGACCTCGCCGAGTTTCTCGGCGGTCAGTCGCCGCACCGAATCGCGCGCGCGTCGCGGGTCGGCGCGCATTTCCAGCAGGCGCGCGATCTCGTCGAGGCGGAAGTTCATGCGCTGCGCTCGCTGAATGAAGCGCAGGCGCGCCAGCTCGTCGTCGCCGTAGCGCCGGCGGCCGCCGCTGTCGCGGCCCACCCGCTGCAGCAGGCCGATGCGTTCGTAGTAGCGCAGCGTATCCACCGACAGACCGGTGCGGCGGGCGACGTCGCCGATCGCCATGCCGCTCATCGGTGAAGCTTCCGCAGCTTCGCCAGCAGCGCGCTACCTTGGCCGAGCAGGCGTCCGTTCATCGCCACGGCCGGCGGGCGCGTAACGCCGAGCGCGGCGGCCTCTTCGAGATGCACGACGACATCCTTCTCCTCAAGAGAACCTCCCAACCCCGCGCACAGGCGGCGCAGCTCAGCCGACAGGCGCCGGCAGGCCGGGCAGTGGTCCGAGCGGTACAGAACCAGACGCATGCAAGGCACGACGATGAGGCTTGACCTGGAGCTTACTCCAGGTCGTAAGCTGCCGGCAGATCCAATCCGGGCCATTGCATGTCAATGCTCATCGCGCGCCTTGGCGCCTGCGGACTGCTGACGATTGCCGGCAGCCTGTTCGCGCACGATCCGGTGTTTGCGCCGGGGCCGCACACGCTGTTCAAGGGCGGCATCGAGCTGCACTTGGGCAGCGAGCGCGTGCAGGACGACGCAGCCGTGGACAAGGCAGGGGAGTTGAGCCTGCTCTATGGCATCACCGGCGATTGGGTCGCCGGCGTGCAGATCCCGTACGCCTATGGCGATTCCGGTCACGGTTTCGAAAGCACGACCCTGCTCACGAAGTACCGGTTCTGGCGCAACGACCGGCCGCGGGTGCAGGAGTCGGCGGCGCTGCTCGCGCGCGTGATCCTCGACAGCGGCCAAGTGCGCAGCGGCGCCACCGATGCCGTGCTGGGGCTCACCTACGGGTACGAGAGCCTGACCTGGTATCGCTGGGCCGCCGCGCGCTACCGCTACAACGGCGAAACCGATGCTGGCGTGGACCGCGGCGACGTCCTGCTGCTGGACGCGGTGATCGGCGTGCGGCCGCGCCGGCTCGAATACCGCGCGCCGGACTCGGTCTGGATGCTGGAGCTGAACTACGAGCGGCAGGCGCGTGCACGCGCGAGCGGTGCTGCGGTGCCGGACACCGGCGGTGCGCGGCTGTTCCTGTCGCCCGGGCTGATGTGGACCTGGCGCAACCTCGCGGTCAAACCTGGCGTCCAGATCCCGGTGTGGGGCGATCTGAACGGCGCCCAGCGCAATCCGGACTACCGCGCGCTGATCGAAGTCGAGTTGCACCTGTGACGGAGAAGCTGCGATGAAAATCCTGCTCTTGCTGTTCGCGCTGATGCTGCCTGTTGCCGCGTTCGCCGCGGAGCAGACCTACCGTCTGCGCGTGGACGGCCTGGCCTGCGCCTACTGCGCCTACGGGCTCGAGAAAGCCTTGATGAAGGTCGACGGCGTCGAACACGTGGACGTCGATTTCGAGCAGGGCGCGGTGATCGTCGACACGGCGCGCGATGTCGGCTTCAGTGAGGACCAGTTGCGCCGCATGGTCAACGACGCCGGCTTCACGCTGCGCGGCGTCGAGCGTATCGAGGCCGCTGCGCAGTGAATGATTTCAGCGCGCGGCGACGAGACAGCGCCGTCACGGCCCTGACGCTGTTCGCTGCTTCCGGCACGCTGATCTGCTGCGCGCTGCCGATCGTGCTCGTGGGCCTGGGCCTGGGCTCTGCGGTCGTCGCGTTGACCGGGGCGCTTCCCTGGCTGATCGCGCTGAGCCAGCACAAGACCTGGGTCTTTGCCGGGTCAGCAGCGATGCTCGTGCTCGCCGGCACCCTGCTGTTTCGAGCCGGTCGTGCCTGTCCCGCCGATCCCGGGCTGGCGCGCCTGTGCCGGCGCGTGGACGCCTGGAACCGGCGCATCTACTGGATCGCCGTCGCGCTCTGGGGCGTGGGCTTCGCCGCCGCGTACCTGCTGCTGCCGGCCACGCGTCTGCTTGATCGGCTCCCTTGATCTTAGG
>JBFFJL010000356.1:0-4360 GCA_041555955.1 Nevskiaceae bacterium | reverse complement strand
GCTCGTCCGGCAACGCCGCGACTCCCTCATTTACGGCCTGGACACCGCCGTCATCGCCATCTGACTCCAACCCGACGAAAGATTCGGATTCGAGCTCCGCCCCAGAAAAATCGTCCCCAACCACCGGCGGCATCTCGAGGATCTCCTCGACTCCGGTATTCTGCTCCTGCGCCTCGACGGGCTCGATTTGAGGCGCTCCGCCATCAAGGTCGAGATCCAGTCCTGACTCCGGCTCGACCGATTCTGGCGCAGGTTGAAGCGCAAATTCCGTCTGATCCAGTGACTGCACGACACTGTCTGCAACCTCTGTAGGCGCGGCGGGGACCATTGCCACCGCCTCGTCGGCCGCGACGGTGACCTGTGCGGCCCATCCCAAGGCGTCGATGTCAGCACTCAGACGCTCACCACTATCGCCGAGGCGACCTTCGCGATACGCATCCAGGGCCTGGAACAGCGCTTCGCAGAATCCGAATAAGGCCGTGAACTGTTCGAGCGTGGGCACGATCGCCGCGGAGGCAGCGGCATCAAACTGGCGCTGCAGCGCCTTGGCCGGTGCACCAATGGCCAGACATTGCGACATCAGCGCGGCGCCGGCCAGCGTGTGGCAGATCACTTTCAGCTCACCGGCTGCGCGCTGATTGTTCGGCGCCTGCGACCATTCGCGCAGCTGGGATTCGATCTTGTCGACCAGTTCGAAAGCTTCGACCGCGAAGACCTCGGCCAGCTGCCGATCGGCACTGACCTGAACCGCGTGCTCCGGGACATCAGACTGCAGGCGGCCGATCCGTTCAAGCCACGGCGCTGCGTCCTGCGCCAGCGGCGCCACGACCCCAACATCCCCAATCCAGTCGCGCAACGCTGCGGTGGCCTCACCGACACAGGCCAGGCTCTCGCCCGCCAGACGCAGGCCGGCAACCTCGCAGGCGTCCAGGTACGATTCCAGCGCCGCCGCGAGTTCACTGACCGCGAGCGCATCCACCACCCGCGCGGCGCCCCGTATGGTGTGGAACGCACGCACCGCATCACGATTGACACCCAGGCCCGCACTGGCGGCAGCCGAATCAAGCCAGCTGAACACCATCGCCAGCTTTTCGGCGGCGTCCTCCCGGAAGACAGCAGCAATATCCGGCTCGCTTCCCGCATCGGGGTTACGACCCTCAGCGTAATCAGTCGCACGCTGCGCCAGGGCAGCTGCAGCATCCGGCGCTGGCTCGCGTTGACGGAACGACTCGATTAGCGCCGGCAGCAACGACACCGCGGCACCCACGGTTTCGACGATACCGCCGCTGACCTGCAGGGCGCCTTCAAGACATTTGTTCAGCAGGTTTTCCAGCGCCCATCCGAATTCGCCAATGGCCTGTGCGCCGACGGTACGGCCGCTACCCTTGAGCGTGTGAAACGCCCGACGCAGCACCGTCAGGGCTTCAGTGTCCCGGTTATCGCGATGCCACTTCGCATAGGCAGACTGCAAGGTCGCGCGGACCTCGTCAGCCTCTTCGAGGAAGATCTCCCGGATTTCCGGATCATCGTCGCCAGCAGCCATGGCCGCGACCGGCTCAGACGTCGGCTCCGCGTCCAGCTCCGGCATCGACCCGGCATCTTCGACGGCCGCTTGTTCATCGACGGTCGCCGACTCGTCGGAGGCCTGCTCGGCACTGTCCTCTGCCGACGCATCCACCGGCTCTGCCGACGCAACGGTCTCGACCGCATCGATTGCGACATCCAGCCGATCCAGAATCGCATCCGCGCCGGGCGCGCCCGCGCGGGCCGCTTCGACGTAATATTCGATCGCGGCAACCGCGTCGGCAAAGTGCTCTGCCCGCCCGCGCTCTTCGCGCAACCGCAGGATGCCGTCGCCCGCGATTGCCCGCTGCAAGCGTCGCACCAGGTCTGCCGCCCGGACTTGATCGAGCACCGCCAAGCCGGATGCGATCTCATTGAGCCAGGTGTTGGGCGCAGGAATTTCGGCGGAGGCGCCCTTGAAGAAGGCGTCCAGCGCGGTCTTGATCCGCGCCAGATTGACCAGAAACTCGCGGTGCAACGCCTCGCGGCCCTGGGCCAGATCGCGGGGCTCGGGGATGGACTCCGACACGGTATCTTCCGTGCCCGCGACCGCGTCGGCGCGATGCATCTGCCGGAACAACGCCCCTTCGAGGCTGCTTTCGACACGCAGGATCGAGGTAGCCAATTCCATCCACAGCGACGGATCCGCCGCCTGCTGTGCCGATGCTTTCAGCAGATCACCCTGGCGGCTGACGACCTGACGCAGCTGACTCAGCCCCAGCGCTCCCAGAATATCGGCGACGTGCTGGAGGCCGGCGACGGTGGATGCCAGATCGGCATGCCCTCCGGTGCGCACGGCCAGATCGATCTGATCCTTGATGCGGCTGAAATCGGTGCGAATCTCATCCGACACCTTGCCGAGCAAAGCAGTGCTCGGGCCATGAATGCGCCGTCGCAGCTGCTCGATTCGCGCCTGCTCCGGCAGCAACTCGTCGAGATCGAACTGCGCACGTATTGCGCTGACGCGCGCACCTCGCGTGGTCGATCGACCCACCATGAACAGCAGCGGCAGCGACAGTTCGGCACTGCGTGCAGCGGCATTCGTCTCGCCCGATTCGGCCAGCGTCTTCAGCGGTGCCGACAAGCGCCCGAACAGGCGTTTCAGCTCCAGCGCGCTGCCCAGACCGCGGGCCAGATAGGCTTCCATCGCCGCAGCAGCGACTCGCCACAGCTGATACACCGGCGCCAGTGTCGCGCGCTGGGCGAGCTGCTCCGCAATCTTGCCGGCGCGGGCAGCAGAGGTCTGCGCGTCCACGCCATCCCGGATCCACGACAGCAAAGACGCTTCGAACACCGGCAGGTAGCGCCGCGCCAGCAGTTCGATCGACTCGCCCTCGGGCGCAGGCTCCTCCGGTGTCAAAGTCGTACCCGTCGCCTGCATCTGCGTCACGAATAGCTCGCTCTCGGTCAGCACCGGCTGACCCCGCGACAGACGCAGTTCGTTGATCGCCGGCTGCATCACCAACACGCAGTCCGGCATCCCGTCGGCCAGGGCCTGAACGTAGTCGCTCAGCTGAATCGAAGCGCCCAGCAAGGCGGAATACAAAGGCTCGGGTTCCGAGATGCCGCCCTGAACCAGATCAGTCAGCGCCTGCGCCATTTCACTGGCGACCGCGGCAAGACCGTGACAGCGAATCAGGGTTGCGCTGCCGCGAACCTGGGACAGCTCCTGATGCGCCTGCTGCAACTGCAGCGGGTCGCCACCATTCTCGGCGTAGTGATCAATCGCGGCGCGCGCACGCGTGATCGCCCGCTCCAGCTCGTCACGAACCCAGTGAATCGCGGTCAACGTCTGTGTATGCGGCTGAGCATTCATAGCGCCGCCGTCCTGAATGCGTCGCCCAGCGCGACTTTGTGCAAGCTCATCGCCAGCCACGGCTGCCCCTCATGTACAAACGCGCCGAGCAGATACGGCGTGAATGGCTCTGCACCACGCACCAATTCATTGCGCTGCTCCCCCACGGTGAACTGGCGGTAACCGGCGACTTCATCAACCAGCAGACCCGCAGGAATCCTGCGTGAGTTGAGGACCAGAACTCGCTGTGCGCGGTGCGCTTCGGACAGCGCCAGCCCCAGCAGCCCCGCCAGATCAACGATCGCAAGCAGTTCACCGCGAACATTGGCCAGCCCGCGCAGCCAGCTGGCCGCGTTCGGGATGTGCGTACTCGGGGGCGGCGTAATCACTTCGCGCACATCCTCACGCGGTGCAGCGAACCAACGCTCACCGATACGAAACCCCAGTCCGATCCAGTTCTCCGACGTACCGACAATGCTGTCGACACGCGACGCCTGCAGTTGCGCCTCAAGCGCAAGCAGCTGACCGAATGGATCCCCGCGCATCGCTCTGATTTGACCCGACATGGCGGCAGTGACTATCGACGCACATGTGAGCGGACGGCACCCAGCAACTCGTCCTTGGTAAACGGCTTGGTCAGATATTCGTCGGAGCCGACAATGCGGCCACGCGCACGATCGAACAGGCCGTCCTTGGACGACAACATGATCACTGGCGTCCGCGCAAATTTCGGATTGCCCTTGATCAGCGCGCAGGCCTGATAGCCGTCCAGCCGCGGCATCATGATGTCGATGAAAATGATGTCCGGCGCATGATCGGCAATCATGGCCAGGGCTTCAAAGCCATCCTGTGCCGTGATGACCTGGTAGCCCTCGCGCGCAAGCAATGTTTCAGCCGTCCGGCGAATGGTCTGACTGTCGTCTATGACCATGACCTTGACTGCCGCGGTTGAATCAGTGGGCACACACTCCTCCGGATTTGAAAATACGCGTCAGGCGTTCG
>JBFFJL010000355.1:0-4364 GCA_041555955.1 Nevskiaceae bacterium | reverse complement strand
TGCCGAGCACGCCGGAGGCGGCGACCATCGTGAAGAAACCGGGGCCGCGCAGATGATCCACCATGTCTTCGAGGAAGCGCGCTGGATGCAGGCACAGACGCGCCAGCGTCAGCAGCCACAGCAGACCGTAGATGAAGATATTGATGGCCAGCAGAACCCGCGCCAACAGCGGCAGCGCCAGCAGGTGCGCCGCAAGCGAGACGATCCCGGTGGCCATCGCCATGCCGAAGTAGGCAGGCGACATGTCCGAGAGGTCCAGGCGTAGCCGCGCCCATCCGCCTGCGGCCTCAGGCGCCGGGTTCATGGCGTCAGCGCTTCGAGCCCGGCCATGGTTCAGATCGGCAACGCGACCGCGCCCAGGTGGCCGAGGAACAGGAAGCCCGCGACCAGCACCGCGTTGATCGCCCAGGCGACAGTCAACGCTCGTGCGATGTAGCCATAGATTTCGTTCTGCACGTTGAAAGCGTTCACCCATACCGCGCGCATGATCCAGGCGGTGTAGGCCACGAAACCGGCCAGCAACGCAGCCAGAAGGAGCGTCCCGACACGGTTGTAAAAGTACAGGATTGCGCCGAAGTACAGGTGGCTGGCGAGTGCACCGTAAATCCAGAACACCACCCACAGCCGGCTGCGGCCCCGGTATTCAATCGGCAGCGTTTGCGTTGTCATGAGGTTCTCCTGGAGCAAGACGGGCCGGCAAGGGAGGGCAGGTGCGGACCCTGAGCCCAGCATATGCAAGTGGCATGAGCACCGAAAGGAAACTGCGCAGCCATCATGGTCCGTGACTCCGAGTTGGGGCACATGTCGGCATGCGTGGCACCTACATGCGGCTGTCGTGCAGCGCGCCGCCGTCGAGCGCGACCATATCGGGCGTCACCTGCTCGAAGCGCATCACATGGCCACCCTGCTGTGTGGCGAAGCTGCGGGCATCGCTTTCGCGTGCAAACGAAGCCAGCGTCGGTCCCATCGAGCCGCGTTTGCGGCTGCCATGGACGTAGGTCGCGCTACGCGCGTCGATCCAGTGGCCGGCCGGCGTGTCCCAGTCGGTCGCGCCCATGTCCTGCACGTAGATCGCGGCGACGCGCTTCTGCTGTTCGGGCTGCAGGTAGATCGAGAACATCTCGACGGTGTCGCAGAAGAAATCCGGCGTGCCGGACGCGTAATGGATCTGCGCCTTGGGCCCGGGATAGTCGGCGAGCAGCATGCCGTCGAGGCTGCAGGCGGTGCCCGCCGTGACTTCGAGTGGACGCACGGGCGTGCCCGGCGCCTCGCGGCAGGCGGCGATCAGCGCGCCGGCGGCAAAGGCCGCGACCATCAGCAGGGCGGATTGTCCCATCAGACGCTCATTCAAATTCGATCTCATATGCGGAATCTCCAGTAGGCCAGACACAGCGGCGCGACGATCCACGCGCTCATTACGCCGCCGAGCAGCCAGGGGTCGGCGAGGCGCTCCGGGAACACGGTCGCCAGGCCGTAGAACACGCGCACGTCTTCCAGCGTGAAGATGTTCAGCACGCGGAACACGTCGGCGGGATTGAGCAGCAGCAGGTAGGGGAAGACGTCGGTGCCGATCGCGCCGCCGCTGGCGACCAGCGCGCCGAGCAGCAGCAGGTCGAACACCAGCACGAAGAAGAACCATAGCGCGATGGCCAGGCCGCTGGCGCGCGTGCGCTCGGAGGCGAACACCGACACGGCGATGGCGAGGCTCAGGAAGCTCATGCCCAGCAGCACCGAACTGAGCACGAAGCCGGCGTAGTGCCAGGCGTCGTTCCACGACAGCTGCCGCGCCAGCAGCAGCGCCACGGCGCCGAAGCCGGCGACCGTGGACACCGCCAGCGCGCCCGCCAGGCCGAGAAACTTGCCGAGCAGCAGCTCCAAGCGCGTGACCGGGTAGGACAGCAGCAGGTCCAGCGAGCCGCGTTCGCGTTCGCCGACAATGGCATCGAAGCCCAGGATCAGCGCGATCAGCGGCACCAGGTAGATCACCAGGCTGGTCAGGCTCGCGATCGTGATCTCGATGCCGCGGAACCCGACCGTGCCCTGCTGCGCGGCGCCGAAGTAGGCGATCACCAGCGCGAACGCGGTGAACAGCAGGCCGACGACCAGTACCCAGCGGTTGCGCACGCGGTCGCGGAATTCCTTGCCGGCGATCACCGCGATGGGTCTCAGCGCAAGGCGGGCCATCAGCGCGGCTCCTCGCTGGCGTGGCCCAGGAACACGTCTTCCAGAGAGGGCTCGCGCACGTGCAGGTCGAGCACTCGGCCGTTGAGCGCGGTCAGCGCGGTGAGCACTTCCATCTTGGCTTGGCGCGTGCACTGCAGCGTCGCCTCGCCGGCATCGAAGCGCAGCGTGCGCGCCGGTAGCGTCCTGAGCAGCGCCTGCAGGCCGTCGTCGCCGCGCGCAAAGCGCAACGACACCTTGAGCGGCAGGTCGGTGCTCTCGCGCAGCTGCTGCACGGTGCCGACCGCCTGGATGCGGCCGGACTTCATGATCGCCAGGCGGTCCACGCGTTGCTGGATCTCGGACAGGATGTGCGAGGTCAGCAGGATGGTGACGCCCGATTCGCGCAGCGCGTGCAGGATCGCGTAGAACTCGCGAATGCCTTCGGGATCGAGGCCGTTGGTCGGTTCGTCGAGGAACAGCAGCCGCGGCTGCCCGAGCAGGGCCTGAGCGAAGCCCAGGCGCTGGCGCATGCCCTTGGAGTATTCGCGCACGCGCCGCCGCCCGGCATCGCCCAGGCCGACGCGCTCCAGCACGCCGTCGCACTGCGCGCGCGGCACGCCCTTGAGGTCGGCGAAGAAGCGCAGGGTTTCCCGGCCGTTGAGGTTGTCGTAGAGGACGACGTTCTCGGGCAGGTAGCCCAGATGGCGCCGCACCTCGCGAAACGCCGCGCCGCGCAGACTCTTGCCTTCGACGTGGATGTCGCCGGAGGTCGGCGCGATCAGGCCCAGCAACAGCTTGAACAGGGTGCTCTTGCCGGCGCCGTTGTGGCCGATCAGGCCGAACAGCTCGCCACGCTCGACGGCGAGGTCGACGCCGGCGACGGCGTGCACTGCGCCGAAGCGCTTGTGCAGCGCGCGGATTTCAATGACCGGGTGTGACGTGCTCAACTCTGTTCTCCCGATTTGGCCTGCGGGAGAGGGTGGGCGTCAGCGCGCCAGGGGCGCATGCGCGGCTTTGGATCGACGATGCTCGGCGCGCGCAGCAGCGGGAACTGGCGCGCGACCAGGCGCAGGGTCTGCACCGCCGGACTCGCCAGCAGCAGCTTCATCATCGGGAAGCGCCACGACAGCCGGTCGACCAGGTCGTTGGCCTCGTAGGGCACGTCGCCGATGCCGTTGCCGTCGCGGTCCCAGCCGACGTAGTTGCTCCAGTAGTTGCCGTCGTCGCGGCCCCAGGTCTCGTCGCGCGCGGCGACGTAGCGGATCTGCTCGCGATTGCCGATGAAGTCGTTGCGCTCGACGAGGTTGCGCACCGAGCCGGCCCACAGGTGCACACCGACTTGGTTCCCGATCACGCGGTTGCTGCGCAGCACGTTGTACTCGGCGTCGTAGATGAAAAAGCCGCGCGCGTTGTTCTCGACGACGTTGTCCTCGATCACCGAGTCCTGGATCGTGCGCAGCATGATGCCGTGGTCCGTGTTGCCCCAGGCGTAGTTGCCGCGCACGGTCTGGTTGCGCACCTCCATCAGCGCCAGGCCGCCGCGATTGCGATAGGTCTGGTTGTTCTCCCACAGATTGTCGTGGGAGTTCATGTAGTGGGTGCCGTAGCGGCTGTGGTGCAGCCGGTTGCCGCGGAACACCGCGTGGTGCGAGATGTCGACGTAGATGGCGTCGCGTACGAAACCGATGTGGTTGTTCTCGATGCGCGCACCGCGGGTGTTGTAAACCTGAATGCCGTTGCCGCGATGCACCGACCGCAGGTCGCGCTTGCCGACGATGAGATTGCCGATCGCCTGCGCATCCTTCACGCCTTCGATGTACAGGCCGAACAGGTTGTAGACCAGGTCGCAGCGGCGCACCGTCGCGCGGTCGGCGCCCTTCTGGATGAAGATGCCGGCGTTCTGCGCGCTGAGGTCGGCGCCGCTGTCGATCACGATCAGGTTTTCGATCGTGACGTCCGGCGCGATCACGCGGATGACGTCGCCGCGCAGGCCGCCGCTCAGCGTCGGCCGGTCGAGGCCGCGCAGCGTCAGCGGCTTGGCGATCACCAGATTCTCCTCGTAGCGCCCACGCTCGATTCGCACCGTGTCGCCCGGCGCGGCGCGGGCGATTGCGTGCGCGATCGACTCGCCGGGGTGCACGGTCCATTCGGCGGCGTGAAGCTCGCAGGCGAAACCGCCGAGGACGCAGAGAACGCAGAGC
>JBFFJL010000354.1:0-4364 GCA_041555955.1 Nevskiaceae bacterium | reverse complement strand
GTTGCCGCCGGAAATTCTGATGCGGCAGATGGAACCGTTCCCAACGCACTTTCTTGACGAAGGCGGCGCCATCTGGAAACGCATGCTGGCGCACATGCTGTTGAGTCAGGCCGAGCGTCGCAGCTTCTATGCCCTGCCCCAGACCGGCCCCCGCCGCGAGGAATGGCTGATGGGGCGCGCGGCAGCCAAGGATGTCGTCCGCGAGTGGGCGGCAAGCGTGGGCGTCAGCCTGAGCGGCGCTGATATCGAAATCGCCAACGACACCGACGGCGCGCCGCGCATCGTTTGCCCGGCACTGCACGGCCATGCCCTGCCGACCCTGTCGATCAGTCACAGCCGCTACTGGGCGGTAGCCGCGCTGGCGCCCGCAGGTACGATGCTCGGTCTGGACTATCAGCGCCTCGAAGGCATCGACGTCGGCCACCTCTCGACCGGCGGTCTGTCCGCAGCCGAGCGCCCACTGGCCGCGCATACCGACCATGGCGAGCATCTGCGTCGTACCGCGGCGCTGTGGTGCGCCAAGGAAGCGGCGGCCAAGGCCGTCGGCACCGGCCTGCAAGGCCGGCCGTTGGACTGGATCGTCAGCAGCGCGCGCTTCGACACGGCGCGAGCGTCGATCCAGATCGAGTATCAGGGGCAGACGTTCGACATCGACGTCCGTTTCCCTGGCCCTCATGAAGTCGTAGCGGTCTGCCTTGCTGGGCAGTCCGTGCAGCAGCGTCCCCGGGCGGAGACTGCGGCGTAATGCCGTTGTTCGTCCGACTCCATTCGAGCTCCGTTCTATCCAAGGATCACTCCGCATGACCCGCACACTGTTCATCGGCCTCGACGGCTGCACCTTCACTGTCCTCGATCAGATGATTCGCGATCTGCCCGGCGAAGGCGTGACCATGCCGTTCATGAAACGCGTCGTCGAAGGCGGCGTTCGCGCCAAGCTGCGCTCGACCCCCAACCCGCTGACGCCTCCTGCATGGACCAGCATCCAGACCGGCAAGGGCCCCGGCCAGCACGGCGTGTTCGACTTCATCCGCGCCGAAGACAAGGGCGGCGAAGTGTTCTGGACCTTGTATGACGCGCGCGATGTCGATTCGGAGACGATCTGGTCGGTCGCCAGCCGCAAGAAGAAGCGCATCGCCGCCTTGAATTTCCCGCTGACGGCGCCGCCGCCGGGCAACATCAATGGCTTCATCGTGCCGGGCTTCATCCCGGCCAAGCATCTGCGTCGCAACACGCATCCGCGCGAGCTGTTCGAGCGCATGAAGCAGAACATCCCGGGCTTCGACCCCAAGGAACTTGCCTGGGATTTCGACAACGAGAAGCAGGCGCTGGAAGTGCTGTCCCCCGAGGACACCGAGAACTGGGTGCGCTATCACCTGCCACGCGAAGAGCAGTGGTTCAAGATTGCCGAGTACATTCTCGACAGCGAACGCCCGGACCTGATGGCGGTGATGTTCGACGGCACCGACAAGATCCAGCATCAGGCCTGGCAGTTCCTCGACCCCGAACTGGTGCCGGCCAATCCGCAAGGCTGGGAAGCCCGCATGCGCGCGGTGTGCCTTGAATACTTCCGCAACCTCGATCGCTACATCGAGCGTCTGGTGACGCTGGCCGGACCGGAAGCGCAGGTGTTTTTCGCCTCGGATCACGGCTTCACTGCATCGAACTTCGTGCTGCGCATCAACAGCCTGCTGGAGGATCTGGGCTATCTGAAGTGGGCCGAGAACGACGGCAGCGAGCACGCACTGCGTCGTGAGGCCAGCGACTTCGCCAATCTCGATTGGTCAAAGACCACGGCATACTGCCGCACCCCGTCATCCAACGGCATTCACATCCGTGTCGCCGAGAATCCCGGCGACCCTGGCATCAAGCCGGAGGACTACAGCGCGTTCCGCGACAAACTGATTGCCGACCTGATGTCGCTGAAAGATCCTGAAACCGGCAAGGCGGTCATCGTCGACGTGCTCAAGCGCGAGGAATGGTTCCCCGGCCCGCACATGAAGGAGGCCTGCGATTTGACCCTGGTGCTGAGCGACAATGGCTTCGTGTCGATCCGTAATTACAAGCCGGCTGTGGTGCAGCGGCCCAATGCCGCCGGCACGCATCATCCGGACGGCATCTTCATGGCGTATGGCAAGGGCATTGCCGCCGCAGGACAGGAAGTCGAGCTGCGCCAGATCGTCGACGTCGCATCGACCCTGCTGTACAGCCTCGGCCTGTCAGTACCGTCGGATCTCGAAGGTGAAGTCCCGGCCAGCTTCTTCGCTGCGGACTACATGGCCGAGAACCCGGTCAAACAGGGCGCCAAGACGCGCCTCGAGCGCAGCGGCGAAGTACGTGAAGAAATGGATGAAGAGGAAAAGAAAAAGATGATCGAGCAGCTGCAGATGCTCGGCTACATGGAATAACGACTCCGGGAGTTGGCTGAACCGGGGGGAGCCCGGGTCATGTCCGGACGCCTGCGCGTCTGTCAAGGAGCCTTGTGATGGGTGATATACAGTTGGTGCCGTTGACCGAGCTGTCGGCGCGCGGCCTGTTGGCCGGTGACGGTCGCATGATCCACGGTGAATTGAACTACGAACGGCCGGCGTACATCTACCGGCATCGGCTGAAGAACTGCACCGTCGGCGCTTTTGCCTACTTCAACGCGGCCGGGACCACCAGTGCCTATCGCGTGACGTTCGGGCGCTACTCACAGATCGGAGAATCGTCGATCATCGGTCCGCCGGAGCACCCGATGGACTGGTTCAGCTCGCATCCGTTCGTGTTCACGCGGCCCGAGCACATGCCGAATATCTACTCGACGCCGGACTTCGTGCGACTCGGGCCGGATGCGAGCGACGATCCCGCCTGGGCCGACAGCCAGCCCAACAAAACCCACATCGGACATGAGGCCTATGTCGGTGCCGGGTCCTTCGTCAAACGCGGCGTCAGCATCGGTCACGGCGCCTGCATCGGCGCGCGCAGTGTGGTCACCCGCGATATTCCGCCCTATGCGATCGCGGTCGGCAGCCCCGCGCGGGTGATCCGGCTGCGTTTCGACGAGCGCATCGTCGAGCGCCTGCTGCAACTGCAGTGGTGGCGCTACGACCTGGCACCGTTCAAGCACCAGGTCGATTTCTCGCAGGTCGAGGCGACGCTGGCATTCTTCGAGCAGCGCCTCGCGGACAACGACCTTGCCGAACTGCTGCCGGACACCTATCGTGTGACGCCCGCTGGTGAAGCCCTGCGCTTTGAGCGGTTACCGCAGCCGCTGTTTTGCAGCGCCTCGGATCCATTCCCTTCCCTCTCCAAGACTTGATGCCATGCCTTTAGACCGCGACGCCATCGTCGGCAAACTGATCGTCCTGCTTGAGGACTTTACGCAGGACTGGGACAACGACCTCGACGCAGCCATGAGCGCTGACAGTCGCCTGCTCGCCGATCTCGGCTTCGAGTCGGTCGACATCATCCAGCTGACGGTCGCCATCGAAGAGGACTTCGGCCTTTCGAAGACCCCGTTCGACAAATTGCTGATGAAAGACGGCCGCTATGTCGACGATCTGAGCATTGGCCAGATCGCCGATTTCCTCGGCGCCTTCGTCAACGGCTGAAGTCGGGCGTGGCCCAGGCCGATATCAACGGCGCGCAGCTGGCCTGGCAACAGCTCGGTGAGGGGCCTGATCTGATTCTGGTTCACGGCCTCGCCGCCAACCGGGCATTCTGGTTCGCTGCAGCCACCGCGCTGGCGCCGCGCTTTCGCGTGACCCTGTATGACCTGCGGGGACATGGCTACAGCAGCCGCGCCACCGAAGGTTATTCCGCCACGGCCATGGCGGGTGATCTGCTGCAGCTGATGGACAGCTTGCAGATCGACAGCGCCGTGCTGGCCGGTCACAGCTATGGCGGCGCCATCGCGCTGGAGGCCGCCGCGCAAGCGCCGCAGCGGTGTACGCGCCTGGCGCTGTTCGACTCGCGGATACAGCGCCTGCAGCCGCAGATGCGCATGAATGATCTGCCGCTGAGCGCCTACGAGCGTGCCGTCGCCGACGCCAGCACGCGTGCCTACGGCTATGACTGGGATGCGGAAACCCAGGTCGGCTTTCGTTTTCTCGAAGCCACCGCTCGACTGCGCGCCGATGCCCTGGACGCTGACCTGCGCGACAGCTTCACCCCGTTCGGCGAAGGCCGCGGCGCCATACGCGCGGCACGTCAATGGCTGCGCCTGCTCGACGAGACGCGTGCCCGCGACGAGTTCGCCGAGCCCGGCGCCGACATCGATACCTTGCGCCAGCTGACGATGCCAAGCCTGTTGATGTATGCCCAGGGCTCACGCTGTCTGCCGTCCGCGGAAGCATTGAAAGCGCTGCTCCCGGCTCCGCACTACC
>JBFFJL010000353.1:0-4373 GCA_041555955.1 Nevskiaceae bacterium | reverse complement strand
CGACGCTCGATATCGCCAAGGCCGATCTGTTTAACTACATCGAGCGATTCCACAACCCCAGAATGCGGCGTAGAGTCGCCAAGCAGGATCAGAAGTTTTCAGCTCTTTCCAACCCGTCCGAGATCACGGGGTAGAACCCCTCGTCCGGCGATTGCCCGCGGATCGATCGCTCGATGGCGTAGAGCGCGCCGATGCGATCAAGCGCCTCTTTGGCAATCGGCGAGCCGCTGGCCTGGTGCAGATCGAAGAATTTGCGCCGGACATGCGCCCAGCACGCGGCTTCGGTCAGACGACCTTCGCCGTAGAGGTGATGGAAGCCCGCATAGGCATCGGCCTGCAGCGTGCCGCGAAAATCCTTCAGGTGCTGCCGTGGCCGCTCGCCTTTGCGGTCTGGCGTGTAGCGGAAGAGCACGGCCGGCGGCGTGATGTCGCCGGCCGGCCGGTCGTCGCGCACATAGGTCCACAGCCGTCCGGTTTTGGTCCTGCCCAAGCCCGGCGATAGCACCGGCACCGGCGTGTCGTCGGCGTGCAGCTTGGGGCCGGCAAACACGTGCGCGCCGATGCGCTCGATCAGCGGATCGAGCAGGGCCGCGCACTCGCCGACCCAGTCGCACAGCGTCGATCGCTCCAGCTCGACGCCGGCGCGCGCATAGATCTCGGACTGGCGATACAGCGGCAGGTGATCGCAGTACTTGCCGACCAGCACGTGCGCGAGCAGGCCCGGGCCGGCCAGACCGCGGGCGATCGGACGCGACGGCGCCGCGGCCTGCACGATCCGGTCGCAGGCATCGCAGGCCATCTTGGGCCGGACATGGCGGATGACCTTGAAATGGCTCGGCACGTGCTCGAGGACTTCGGAGACGTCCTCGCCGACTGCGCGCAGGACCCCGCCGCAGGCCGGACAGCTGCAGGCCGTCTCGTGGATCACTGCCTCGCGCAGCAGATGATCCGGCAGAGGCTTGCGGACCGGGCGCTTGCGTGGCTCGTCGCTGGCGGCGCGTGCGGCCACGACGGCCGGTGCCGGCGTCTCCAGCTCCTCGATCAGCAGCTCCAGCTGCGCGATCTCGCGGTCGAGCTTTTCCGAGGATCGGCCAAACTGCATGCGGCGCAGGCGCGCGAGCTGCAGCTTGAGCTTCTCGATCTGCGCATCGCGGTGAGTCAGTGCGCTGCGCAACTCGGCCAGCTCGCGATCGCGAGCGCTCAGCGTCGCGCGGCTGGCGATGACCATCGCACGCAGGGCGTCGAGGTCGGTGGGCAGCGAATCGGCGGTCGTGTCGAGCACGTCCTTTTACCAGCAAAAGGCGTGCAAATCTCGATACAAATCAGGCCGCTTTCTCGGGGCGAAACGTGCGCTCGGGTCGGCGCCAGTCGATGCCTTCGAGCAGCATCGACAGCTGCGCCGGACTCAGGTGTACGGTCCCGGACGTCGCCTGTGGCCAGACGAAGCGGCCGCGCTCCAAACGCTTGGCAAACAGGCACAGCCCATCGCCGTCCCACCACAGCAGCTTGACCATATCGCCGCGCCGGCCGCGGAAGACGAAGACATGGCCCGAGAACGGGTCTTCTCGCAATGCCTCCTGCACGAGTGCCGCCAGTCCATCGAAGCCCTTGCGCAGATCGGTGACGCCGGCCGCCAGCCAGACCCGCGTGCCTGCGGGTGGCCCGATCATCGACGGTGCATCACGCAATCCATCACGGTGCGCAGCTGCTGCGCATCGACCGCACCATGCAGCCGGATCGTCGCATCGCCGATCACGATCTCCAGCGACGATTCGGCTGTGCGTTGAATCGCCGGCGATGACAGCACCGGCAGCAGTGCGGGCTTCGCCGCATCGCGCGGCGCGCCCGGCGCGGCCTGATGTATCCGGATCCACTTGCGCAGCAGATTCGCATTGACGCCGTGCGTCATCGCCAGCCGCGCAACCGATACGCCAGGCTCCAGCGCCGCCTCGACCAGCGCGCGCTTGCCAGCACGACTGTAGACGCTGCGCCCGTTTGCCTTGCGTCCAACCACCAGGCCCTGCACGATCGACCCATCGCGCTCTGTCATAGGTGTCCACCCTCGAAGTAGGTGGACACCATCCTTGGCTCTCAGGTCACAGAGCGGAAGGCGGCCTTCGCCGGACGCTTACACTGCTGCAGCAGGTCGGCATCCGTTTCCAGAGCCTGGCTGCTAGCCTTCTTGGCGTTGCACTCTTCAGGGAAGGTCGCAACGAGCCACTCGGCAATCTGTCGGGCGGAGAATTTCTCTTCAGTGGGCGGTCAGGAAGTCGACAACCGCCTTGCCAAGGTTAAGTGCCATGGTGTTTTTCCTCTTGGGTCATTCGGCCATGGCCTTCAACAGCGCATCGCGGGCGTCGGAGTAGAACTGGATATCGATTTTGGTTGCCATGTCGTCGGACAAGTCGACCAACTGGCGCCGACACGCCACCGGCATCAGCAGCGACGTCGCGCCTTTCTCAACGGCGATCTCGGCGATCGTGACCGCGTTGTGAACCGGTTCGATCGAGCCCCCGAGGTTGATCTCGCCAACGATGATCAAGCCGCCACGCACGCTTCGCTTCAACAGAGACGTGCATAGGGCGACCAAAGAGGCCACACCAAGCTTGGCCCCAGACTTCGCCGCGTCAAACGCCCGAAGCTGCACCGTGAATTCATGCTGCCGAGGGTCTTTGTCGCCAACCAACTGCAGCGCCCTGGCGTACAGGTTCTGCTCGGCGAAGCCGATGCTCTCGCGGAATGCGGGTGGAATTGGCTTGTTGAGTACCTTCACACCGGAGCCTGGGCCTTCATTGACCTCGATGCGGTAGAGGCCCGAGTTTTCTTCGCCGCCACCCGGGCTGATGGTCCACACCTGACCTGGCTCCAGCGGGTCGCCGCCAATGCTGTTGTCGCTTTGCAGCTCGGGCGTCGAGACAAACTTCTCCACGCCGTCGGCACCCATGATGTAGCTGAAGTGCGTATTCCGAAACTCGGCAGCGCCCACACGCTTCTGCTGCTCTTTGACTCGGCGCCGAACCTCCATGGCGATGCGAACGGCCCATTCCAGGTCTTCGTCCGGAACCGGGGCGTCCGAGCTCGGGTACAACAGCTTGAGCAAGCCGCTGACCGTCTTGTTGACCGCATTCGTGTCCCGGCCAGACAGGGCGCCGCCAAAGAAGACGCGGTTCTGCAATTCGCTCACCCGGCTCTGGTTCCGAAGCTGGCTCCAGCACTCGGACAGGAAGTCGCTCACTAGGCCGAAGTGATTCGTGACCAGGTCCTTGTTAATCTTGGGCACGTCCCAACCAGGCAAGAACGCATGGATGCGGTCCATGAAGGCGGTGTCGTCACGCATCTCCGGCGGCATGGGCCCAAACAAGTGCCCCACGCGTTGCTGGTGTTCCACATCGACGTCGAAGTTGCCGACCAAGACGATGCTGCCGTCCGCGCGGATGCTCTCCTTGCCACGGCTGAATTCGCCGGACTCCATGTAGCCCTTCATGATGTTCACGCCGTCCTTCTGGTCGAAGGAGATGCCTGACACCTCATCGAAGCAAACCACGTCGTACTGGCATACCAAGCCTCGACGGCCCTTGGCCGTGTTCTCCACGAACATCTTGGCCACAGTGGCCTTGCCGCCTGAAATCAGGTGGGCGTAGGGCGAAACCTGCTGGAACAGGTGGCTCTTGCCCGTGCCGCGCGGACCGAGCTCCACCAGGTTGTAGTTGCGTTCCACAAACGGCACCATGCGCAGGAGCAGGGCGTTTCGCTGGCGGTCGGTCAGCTCGCCAGATTCAATGCCGATGGATCGAAGCAGAAAGCATTTCCATTCTTCGGTGGTGAACGCCTCGCGGGCCTTGGCCAGGGTGTCCAACACGTCACGCTTTGAGAGCTGAATTTCCCGCAGCGACGTGATGCCAAACGGACGCCCCTTGGCCTCCTGGGCAATGGCTACATCGAACGTCACGCCCAGCTCGGCATAGAAGCCACCGGTCAACATGCGTTCATGTTGGTTGACCAGCTCGCTACTGATCCGCACATCCGTCAGCCGAAGGCTTGGCAGGCTTGCGACGTACTCGCCCTTGTTGTCCACGCGCGCCGTCACGAGGTCGATGATCTTCACCTCCCCGGTTTCCAGCGCTTTGGCCTTGAACAGCTCTTCCTCACCGGCCCTCACCGTGCGGGACTTGAGCTGGCGTTGAACGATCTCCAGCCCCTCGTCGATCTCCTCCTGATCCGTGCTGGCGCAATAACGCCCGAGCATGAACTCGACAACGTAGGTGGGTACCGGAAACTGGCGACTGAAGGTTCGAACCAAGTCTTTCCGGACCAGATACCCGTCCAGCACCGAGGCGGCTTTTTTGTCTATCTGATCCAATTCAATCATTCAT
>JBFFJL010000352.1:0-4376 GCA_041555955.1 Nevskiaceae bacterium | reverse complement strand
GGTGCAGGCGCCGGCCGCACCGAATCGGCGCCCAGATTCGGGATCGCGTGCGCAAGCATCTTGCGAATCTGTTCCAGTGACACCGGCTCACCCGGCGCGCCCTGGGGCACCACCGGATCCGCCATTGCAACGGTATCGTCCTGCGCCTTTGCGGCAGTGTCGGAAGAATATTCAGGCGCACAGGCTGCGGTCAGCAGGCCGATCAGAGCGGCGGCAGCAGCAGCGCTGCGACGGGTCAGGGTCATCATCGGGAGCAGTCGTTCAGTCGAATTCAGGAGGGTCATTATGACAGCACCGCTGGTGCAAAATTCCGTGGCGTGCTGACACGCAGCAGCCGCGCCCATTTCACCGATCCGCTCAGCCACGCGGATGGTGCTGTGCATGCAGCTCACGCAGGCGTTGCTGGGCAACATGGGTGTAGATCTGCGTGGTCGACAGATCAGAGTGCCCGAGCAGCGACTGCACGACGCGCAGGTCCGCACCGTGCTCCAGCAGATGCGTCGCAAAAGCATGGCGCAAGGTATGCGGCGACAGCTGCGTGCGGATGCCGGCGCGCACCGCGTACAGCTTGATCAGGCGCCAGAAGTTGTGTCGCGTCATGGTTCCGCCACGTGCGGTCAGGAACAGTCCGTCGGGATTGCGTGCGCCGGCCAGATCCGGCCGCGCCTCGGTGACGTAGCGCCGCAGCCAATCCATCGCCAGCTCACCCATCGGCACCAGGCGTTCCTTACCGCCCTTGCCGACCAGCTGCACCACGCCGGAACGCAGATCGACCCCGGTGCGCTGCAGATCGACCAGCTCGCTGACGCGCAGGCCGCTGGCGTACATCAGCTCCAGCATCGCGCGATCACGCAGACCCAGCGTGGTTTCGGCGTCCGGGGCCGCCAGCAGACGCTCGACATCCGCCTCGCTCAGCGTCTTCGGCAAGCGCAGGCCCATTTTCGGCGAATCCAGCCGCGCGCTGGGATCATCGCGGCGCTGGCTGTCAGCCAGCAGGTAGCGATAGAACTGCCGCAGCGACGACAGCAGCCGCGCCTGGCTGCGTGGACTCAGCGCACGCGCGACCAGATACTCGCGAAGATCGGCTTCTCCGGCTGCAACCAGCGCGATACCCCGCGGCCGCAGCCAGCGCGCCAGCAGCAGCAGATCCGAGCGGTAACTCGCCTGCGTATTCGGCAGTACGCCACGCTCCATCCACAGCCGGTCGACGAAGCGATCGACCGCGGCCCGGTCCTCGTCGTCGGCTATTGCAGCAACCGGAACTGTGATGCGTTTGCCCATGGCGGCGCAGCTTACCCGCCCGCAGCATTGCCTGCCGACCGTCCCGTAACCGACCCGATTCATGTCTAATACCGCGCCATGACCGGACTGTTACGGGAACGCCTCTATCCAGCGATCGCCGCGCCGATGCTCGTCATCGCGGCCTTTTTCGTATGCCTGATCGTCATCATCGGGCCCACGCTGGCGATCCGACGCGAACTCGGCCGCCTCGGCGTACACCTGATCCTCGGCAGCATGGGCGTCCGCATCCGCGTCCACGACGCCGCTCATGTGTTGCGCCGCCACTGCATCGTCGTCTCCAATCACGCCAGCTATCTGGACGGTCTGGTGCTGACCGCGGCCTTGCCGCGCCAGTACACCTTTGTGGTGCAGGATGGCGCCGCCAGCTGGCCGCTGGTCGGACTCACCCTGCGCCGCATGGGCGTGGTATTCGTCAACCGCGCCGCTGCGCGTGAAAGCGCGCGGCTGACGCGGCAACTGATGCGGCGCCTGCACGCCGGCGAGCCGCTGGCGATCTTTGCTGAAGGCACGTTCAAAGCCGAACCCGGCCTGCTGCCATTCAAGGCCGGCGCATTTCTGATGGCGGCGCGCGAGAACGTCCCGGTGGTACCCGCCGCCATCACGGGCACACGCCGGGTCTACGGCGGCGGCCGCAAACTGCCGCGCTGGAGCCCGATCGACGTGCGCTTCCGCCCCGCGCGCTATCCCGACGGCACCGACCGCGACGCCGCCCTGCGCCTGCGCGAAGAAGTCCGGCGCGAAGTCCTCGCGCTGTGCGGCGAAGGCGACCGCGCGCCAGCGGAGCCCATCGCGCAGTCGGAACTCGCCGCCTGATCCGGTATCCTTCTGCAGGTCGCGCCGAAATCCGGCCGCAACACTCCCATCCCGAAAATGCCTAGCCGACGCCACCCCGCCACCTGGACCAACTGGGCCGGCACCGTGCACTGCGAAGTCACGAATCACGCACGACCGGTCACGATCGAACAGATCCAGGCCGAAGTGCTGCGCGCCTCTGAGGAATGTGAGCGACTGCGTCCCGTCGGTACCGGCCGCTCGTTTTCCCCCCTGTGCTGGAGTGACGAAAACCAATTGTCGCTGGCCAAGTTCACCGGCATCGAATCCACCGACGTCCAGAACCAGCGCGTCTGGGTGCGTTCCGGCACCACGCTGCGCAGTCTGACGCAGTCGCTGGCCAACCGTGGACTGGCGCTGGAAAACGCGCCCGACAACGACAGACTGACCTTGTCCGGAGCAATCAGCACCGCCAGCCACGGCAGTGGCGCCGCGTTCGGCAATCTGTCGACCCTGGTCACCGGCCTGCGCATGGTCTGCGCCGACGGCACCGTGCGCGAAGTCCGGCCTGACACCGATCCCGAACAGTTCAGCGCCGCCGCCGTGTCGCTGGGGGCGCTCGGCGTCATCACGCATGTTGAACTGCAGTGCGTTGAGGACTACAAGCTGGTGTCCAGTACCGCCAGCACCACGCTGGGCGTGGCGATGGAACGGCTCAACGACCTGCGGCGCGACCACCGCAATGCCGAACTGTTCTGGTTTCCCTACGCCAATTCGGTGATCGTGCGCGCCCTCGACGTCACGCGCGATCCGAAGTCCTGGCTCAGCCCGGTGCGGCATACGCTGACGCAAAGCCTGGAGCGCCGCATCTACAGCTCGATCGCCGTCGCGGCGAGGCACGCACCGCGCGCCGCGGAACGTTTCGGCCGCATGCTGACGCGACGCAGCAACGGCCGCAGTGCCGTGGTCGACGCCCGCGACGCCTACCCGATTACGCGCTTCGCGCGTTTCCAGGCGATTGAATACGCTCTGCCCGTCGATCGGCTTCCGGCTGCGATCAGCGCGCTGGACAAGATCATCCGTGCGCTCGACTTCCGCATGCACTTCCCGATCGAAGTGCGCTTCGTCAAAGCCGATACGCTGTGGCTGTCGCCGCATTGCGATCGCGAAAGCGCCTGCGTCGCGGTACCGGCATATCCCGACACCCCGTTCGAGGGCTATTTCTCAGTCGTCGCCGAGGTCCTGGAACGTCACGACGGGCGCCCGCACTGGGGCATGGTGCATCCACATACTTACGACGACCTGCGCGCGATGTATCCGCACTTCGACGACTTCTGCGCACTCCGGCGCGAACTCGATCCGCGCGGCCTGTTTCTGAATCCGCATCTGGCCGCTGTCTTCGGCGAATCCCTGCGTTGAGCCTCCGCTTGAATCGCGTGCGCAGCCCTGGTTCCCGTTTACATCGAGTTGCTCGGTCCAGCGCGTATCGGAATGCCGTGACCGCACAACCCCCTGCCCCGATCCGGAGCCGACAACACGACGCATCCGCACAACTTCGACTGGCCCCTTAGGCTGCACCACCACTTGAACCAAGCCACGCCCCTGTCGCCGCGCGCACGCTATCAACGCGATCTCGCGCGCGAAGATTTCGTCCACGACCCCGCGCAAGCCGCTGCGGTGGAAGCGCTGCAGACCGTCTACGAATCCATTGCAAGCTCACCGCCCAAGCGCCGCTTCGGCTTCGGCAAACCACGCTGGGCCGCTGTGCCCGGCCTCTACATGTGGGGAGGCGTCGGCCGCGGCAAGACTTACCTGATGGACGCTTTCTACGAAGCGCTGCCAGCGGGCTCAAAGCTGCGCACGCACTTCCATCGATTCCTGCTCGACGTTCACGAGCGCCGACGCAAGTATCCGGACGAGCGTGATCCGCTGAAGCTGGTCGCCGCCGAATATGCTGCCGAAGTGCGCGTGCTGTGCTTTGACGAATTCTTCGTCTCCGACATCGCCGACGCGATGATCCTCGGGCGTCTGTTTGAAAGCCTGTTTGCCGCCGGCGTCACCCTGGTGGCCACCAGCAACATCCCGCCGGACCGGCTGTACGAGAACGGCCTGCAGCGCGCCAACTTCCTGCCGTTCATCGACGTGCTCAAGCAGCATGTGCGCGTGCTCAACGTCGACGGCGGTACCGACTATCGCCTGCGGGCACTGACCCACGCCGAGATCTATCACCATCCTTGCGATACGACCGCCGAAGACAACATGGCGCGCTGGTTCGCTGAAATTTCACCAGAGCCCGGCCAGGC
>JBFFJL010000351.1:0-4385 GCA_041555955.1 Nevskiaceae bacterium | reverse complement strand
TACCTTGCCTCAGAGGCGCCGATGCTGGCGGATTGCGTGCGCGCGCTGCGCGGCGTGATCGCCGATGCGCGGCCGCCGACCCCGTTCGAGTTCATGAACATCTCCGGCAACATGGCCGGGTTCTATATCGCGCAGCATCTGCGCATGCACGGGCCGCAGCTGGCGGTGCATCGCAACAGTGCCAGTCTGGAATGCGCGCTGGAACTGCTGCACTTGCAGAGTGCCCGGCATCGGCGCGCGCTGCTGGGTTATGTCGAGGAAGGCATCTGGCCGCTGGCCGAACAACGCCTGCGGCTGGGGCTGCCGACGACTGCGGCGCTGAGCGAGAGCAGTCACTGGTTCTATCTGGACGCTGATTGTGCAGCGCCGGTGGGTCTGATCGATTCGATCGATCGCTGCTCGACGCTGGAGCAGGCGCAGCGTGCGCTCGCGGACGCGCCGGGGAATTGGCGTGTGTCGATCGGCAACCGCTGCAGCAATGCCGACGTCGACTCTCTGCGCGCGGTGCGCCCGGACGCACAGATGCCGGAAACCGATGCCGCGTACTCGACCGCGACCACGGCGGGGAGCCTGATCGAATTTCTGTTGCGGGATTCAGCACCCGGATTGTTGCAGATCAATCACAGCGGCGATGGTGGCTACTATCTGCTGCGCGCGCGACGCGCCTAGGCGATTTGCGTACCGGCGGCCGGCGCCCTGCCCTTGGTCCAGTCCTTGAGCTGCAGGTAGACCGCGCGTTCGGTCTGCGCGACGGTGCGTAGTGCGTCGGCGATCTGCTGCAGGGTAATGTCTTTTTTGCGACTGAACTGGGCGCCGAGCAGAGCGAACTGCCGCCACTGATCGCCGGCGGTGGTCATGAGCGACGACGCGTCCAGCAGTGCCGGCTGGGAAAGTTTCTCGCCGGCTTCCTGCAGGAACGCCGAGTACATGAAACGGAAGCCGCCGCCGCCGGTGCCGATTTCTTCCTGCATGCGCACGATATTGCCGATGAACAGGCGCTGCAGCCGTGCATCCGGCAACTTGCGGTCAAAGGCCTCGATGCGCTGGGCAAGCCGACCGATCGCGCCAACGCCGACCATCGGCACTGGCGCGTACAGCATCATCTTCCAGGTCTTGGCGATGCCACGCCGGACCGCGGCGTCCAGATCGAAATCACGCTCGAAATGCTGTGGCTGATACTGCAGGCCCTTGGGCGCGAACACGCCGCGCGCAAAACGCGCCTTGCGCAGGTCCGCGGCGGGACACCGCTGCGGCTGATCGAACACCGGATCGCTGACCAGATAGTCATCGCCGTCCTTGCCGAAGACGATGATGTTGTGCGCGTTGAAATGGAAACGCATTTCCGCCGGCAGGTACGGCAGCCAGTAAACCGAGGTCTGCAATGCCACCGGGCGGCCCGCGGCCAGTTCGGCGTCGAGCGCGTGCATCGCGTCGTCGGGGTTGTGAAAACGCCGCTGCGCCATGCGCAGGCCCAGCGGCTTGCGCAGGCCTTTGTAGATACTGCCTGGCGGCATGCTGTACGCCGTCAGCGGCAGGCCGCCGACCTTGACGAAAGGGATGTGCGCAAAGGTCAGCGAGGCCGACAGGCCCAGCGTCATCGGCTCCGACAGCTCCAGCCCGTAATGTCCGAGCAGACTGCTGGTCACGCCGCTTTCGCAATGGCCGGCATGGCGGTGACGAAAGTTCTCGATGATCACGGCAGTTCCTTCAGTGCGGCGACGCTCAGACCAAGGGCCTCGGCATAGCGCGACAACAGATGCTCGGGCAGGCACTGGAACACCGGGGGGCGCAGATGGCGTCGGACGCGCCAGCGCCAAATTCCGGCACTCTGGGCCAGCATCGGCAGGTCCATGCGGCGTGCGTACATGTGATATTCCAGCGGTGACGAGCGTCCCTGTTCGACTCGCACACGGGCCTCCTGCGCCAGACGCTCGAACTCGGCGACCGCGTCGGCGTTGACCTGGGCTTCGGCATTCCAGCCGGTCGAGGCGACCGTGGTGTAGTGACCGCTGTCGTCGACCGCATAGACCGCGCGACGTGCATCGCCGTAGTACGCCAGCTGATCCTGTGGCACTTCGGATTGCTTCATGCGCCAGCTCCGACCACGCGTAGACAGACGAAGGCGATCGAGAAGCGCCCACTTTCAGGGACGAAACACAACAGGCGCTGTCCCGGCGTCAGCCGGCCGGACGCCAGCAGCTCCTCTATCATCAGATACATCGACGCCGAGCCGACATTGCCGCGCTCGCTCAGGTTGGTGAACCAGCGCGACTGCGGAATGCGCCAGTGCTCCGGCATTACCTCCAGCATGACCTGACGAAAATGCGCCGAGGAATAGTGCGGCAGATACCAGTCGACCGAATCCGCGGCGATGCCGCGCCGCGCGATCATGGCCTCGAAGCCGGCGCGCGCGCTGTAACGGATTCCCTCTTCGAGTAGGCGCACGTCCTGTTTGACCGCCATCACCGAGCGTTCCGCAACTTCCTGGGCCGAACCAAACTCGCGCCAGCCGATCAGGCGTCCGCTGGCGTCCTTGTCGGCGCCGGCATACATGCACGGCTGCAGTTCGTTGGCGAAAGAAAACTGGTCGATCCATTCGATCTGCAACGACAGACCATCGGGATTCGGCCGATCCCGCAGCAACGCCGCCGCGGCGCCGTCGGACAGCATCCAGCGCAGAAAATCCTTCTCAAACGCCAGCGCCGGTCGTTTCTCCAGCGCCGCGACCCGCGCGGCATTCTCCGCCGCGAAATTGCCGGCGCGCATGAACGAGGATGCGAGCTCCGAGCCGGTGGCAACGGCGGTTCTGGCCTGCCCGGCGCGGATCGCCAAGTCGGCGTATTTCAGCGACATCACGCCACTGACGCAGATGCCGGAGGTAGCGACCACTTCGCAGCAGCGATGCCTGAGTTCGCCGTGGACCATCACCGCGTGATTCGGCATCAGCTGATCCGGCGAGCTGGTGCCGCAGGCCAGCACGTCGATGTCGTCGAGCTCGAAGCCATCGCCGACCAGGCCGCGAACCGCTTCGGCGGTCAATTGCGCGTTGTTGTGCGTCGGATTGCCGGTGGCCGGATCGATGGCATAGTGGCGGCGACGGATGCCGTTGTTGCGCAGCACCAACGCACGAGCGCGCGACGGCCGATCCCCAACTTGCCCCAGAATGGCCTCGATAGCGTCGTTGTCGACCGGCGCGTTCGGCAGTGCGCTCGCCAGACGGGTAATGAAGACCTCAGCCATTTGAGGAGGCCTCGTCGAGGCGCAGCCGAGAGCTGCCGGACGGTAGTTCGAAGTAGGTTTTCTGTGCCATCTGACGGCGCCGCATCAGTGGGCGCAGCAGCGCGCGCAGCACCATCGTGATCGGAACCACGGTCACGATCATCAGTACCAGAAATACGGCATACAGCACCAGAATCGGTTTGCGTGCCGCAGCGCCGGATGCGCCGCAGGCGCGAATCAGCTTGCCCCAGAGATAGAAGCTGCGACGTCCGATCTTCTCGCTGGGAATCAGTCGGACATCGGCTTCGACTGCACCGAGACCTTCGAGCACTGGCGTGCGTCCATCCACGCGGTTCTCATGCAACGCGGTGACGATTGCATCGCCGAAGCGGCGCGTGGCGCGGATATCCGCTTCACGGATGCCGGCCGCCGGCAAGCCCCACAGCGGAGTGTTGCGGCCCGTCAGCATCCAGCGCGGCGTAGTGATGAAGGTGGCAAAACTGCTGCCTGAATCGGTCAGTACAACGTTATCGGACAGGCGCGCGCCGGCGTCGGTCAGCATGGCTTTTACCTGCTCCTGCGCCATGTGCCACATGTTGCGACAGGCGATCAGCGTGATCACCGGGGTATCGTGCATCAGCGCCCGGCCGTGATCTGATTTGAGGAACGCGGTGATCGGCGGGGCTGGCGACAGGAACCATACCGTGTAGGCCAGCACGATCAGGTCGTAGCGCTGCGCCGGAATGCGCAACGGTTCCAGCGCGGGAGGTGCCAGATGTACGGCCTCGGGAAACTGGTCGAAGAACTCGAAGAACGGCCACGGGAACGGATACGGGCGCATTGGCCGCAGTTCGCACCAGTCCAGATCGATCTGCGGGTCGGCCTGCAGCGGCGCAAGCATCGCCTCCGCGCAGCGTCGCAGCTGCCCGGTTTGCGAGAAGAACACCACCAGGATCCGCTTGCCCACCCCCAACGCTCCCCGTTTGCTGCCTCACAAATGGTGAGGGCGCGTTAGCCGCGCCCTCACCCGCATCGGTCGTCCCATTGCAGCCTAGTCGAGGTAAGCGTAGGCCGGCAAGGTCAGGAAGTCTGCGCAACGCGTCGCAGTCGACATGCGCGCGAAGATGCCTGCGGCTTCGGCGAAGCGCCCTGCGTAGTAGCGTGCG
>JBFFJL010000350.1:0-4409 GCA_041555955.1 Nevskiaceae bacterium | reverse complement strand
GTCGAATTCTTTGCCGACAAGACGCCCGGTGTCGATACCGCTTGGGATGCGCTGCATACTTTCATTCGATTGCCCGCCGGTGCAGCGCTCGCAGCCGGTGCGGTTGCGGATGTGGGACCGGCGGCGCAGCTGGCAGCTGCGGTGATCGGCGGCGGGTTGGCAGCTGCGAGTCATGCGACCAAGGCCGGCACCCGGGTTGCCATCAACACCTCGCCGGAACCATTCACCAACTGGGCGGCTTCGATCAGCGAGGACATCATGGTGTTCGCCGGGCTGTGGGCGGCATTGAATCATCCGGTGCTCTTTCTCGGCCTGCTGGTGTTGTTCATGTTCATGGTGGCGTGGCTGCTGCCCAAGCTGTGGCGCCTGGTCAAACGCGTGTTCGCCGCGATAGGCCGATTCTTCGGTTCCAGAAAACCCCAGAGTGCGGATCTGGGTGGAGCGCCCGGCTGAATCCATCGACCCGTTGATGCAGTGCGCTGGGGCGACACAGAGCGGCGCGTTTGAGAATGCCGCGCCGTCCTCAGCAGCGTTGCCTGGGCCCATGTATTTCTCCTCCCGTGCGTAGTGGCGGGCATCGCGCTCTGACAGGACCACTGTTGGGAGGTGCCGGGGCCAGTTGCAGGCGGGCATCTCGGACAGGCGGATCGCGAAGCCGTTTCCCTTTCGAATCGATGGCTGAGTGATCGGGCTCTCGTTTCGTCGGAATATTTGACAACGTTAAATTAACGTTGTTAATTACGCCCCATGACCCGACCCCAGCTCTCTGCCGATGATATTGAGGTGATGCGTAATCGCCTCACGGCCCTGGCTTTGGATATCACGATCCGGGAAGGGGCGGATGCACTGACCTTCCGGCGTTTGGCGGAACTTGCAGGAATCAGTCACACGCTGCCGTATCGCTATTTCGACAACAAAGAAGCTCTGGTCGTGGCGATCCGCGTCGAATGCACCCGACATTTTGAGCGCTTCGTCCGGGATCGTGAGCAGCGCTGTACACAGCCGCTTGAAAAGATCAGGGCGGTCGCTGAGGCGTATGTCGAATACGTCAAGACATTTCCGGGTGAGTATCTGACGATCTTCACGATGCATCCGCCGGCACCGGACGCCTATGCCGATCTGCTGGCTGCGCGGCGGAGCCTGTTCGATCACGCCGTTGACGTCGTGCAGGACGCAATCGACAGCGGTCGGCTCAGTGGCGATGCCCGCGCCATCGCGCATCTGTTGTGGGTTTCCTTGCATGGCTTGATGACACTGCACGTGGCAGGTCAGCTGGTGCATGGGATGGACCTGGACGCGCTAGCCCAGCCACTGGTCGAGCAGATTCTGAGCGGAGCACAAGCTTCTGACAGCAGAACAAGGAAGAGCCGATCCAGCGCCGCTGCTGTGCGTCGGCGCGGATGAATAACGACAGACGAACTGCCGAGCGATTTTAGAGGAAATCACAATGAGCAAGCCACCAATCAATATTGCGAGTCTGGAATCTGAGCGCAGAGCACAGCTCAAGGCGCTCACCTCGACGCCTGCAATTTCGTGGCCGGTGATCGCGATCTGGGTTTTCGCTACGGCGTGTTATGTCGCCGCAGACGTTTTTGCGTTCATGGGCATCCTGCCGCTATGGATCGGAATGCTGATCAACAGTGTGGTCGGGTACTACTTTTTCACCGTGGTGCATGATTCGATTCATCGCGTGGTGTCAACGAATACGCGCTTGAATGATTTCATCGGGCAGACTGCGGTATTGATGTTCGCGCCGTACGTGGATCTCAAATTGTTCCGGTGGGGTCACATCCTGCATCACCGGTTCACCAACGGGCCGAAGGATCCGGATCAGGTGCTGCATGGTGCAGCATGGACCTTGCCGCTGCGGTGGATGTTCATCGACGTGCTGTATCTGATCCACACGCTCAAGCATGGCGACAGAATCTCACGCCCGTATCTGCGTTCGTCGATGCGCCACGCGGCGGTGACCGCAGTGATCTTCGGGGCGCTGGTCGCCACCGGATACGGCTGGCATGTGCTGATGCTGTGGTTCGTTCCGTCACGCGTGATCTTTATCGCGCTGGGATTCAGCTTCTTCTGGCTGCCTCACGTGCCGCATGACACGACGCAGGAAGACAACTTCACGCGGGCGACCTCGGTGCGGATCGGTTTTGAATGGTTGATGAGTCCGGTTCTACAGTGCCAGAACTACCACTTGATTCATCACCTGTATCCGATGACGCCGTTCTACAACAACCGCAAGGTCTGGCTGTTGATCGAACCCGAGTTGCGCAAGTGCGATCTGGCAGTCCAGCACGGTTTCGATATTCAGCCGACGTTCTATCCCGCTCCGGCGAACTGACCTCCGATTGACCGATAGACCAGGAATCCCATGGCTACGCCGTACCAACGTTATCGCTGCCGCTACTGCTCACACGTGTATGACGAGGCGCTGGGCGATCCGGACAGCGGCATCGCGCCGGGCACCCGTTTTGCTGATATCCCGGACGATTGGGTGTGTCCCGAGTGCGGTGCGGGCAAGGACGACTACGATCTGGAGGATTAGGCCATGAACTATCGTGACAAGGTGGCATTCGTCGCCGGCGGGACGACCGGTATCAACTTGGGGATCGCCAATGCCTTTGCTGAGGCAGGGGCCAAGGTTGCCGTGTTGAGCCGCAAACCCGAGAACGTCGAGGCCGCGGTTGCCGCCTTGAAAGCGCACGGGGGTGAAGTGCTGGGCTTTTCCGCAGATGTGCGCGACGCCGATGCCGTGAGCGCCAGCCTGGCGCAGGCGGCCGAGACCTGGGGGCCGATCGATGCACTGATCTCCGGGGCGGCAGGAAACTTTCTGTCGCCAGCGGACAAGCTGTCACCCAATGCGTTCAAGACCGTGGTGGATATCGATCTGATCGGGACCTTCAACGTGCTGCGCAGCGCCCATCCATTTCTGCGCAAGCCGGGAGCAGCGGTGATCAATATCACTGCGCCGCAGGCGTGGTTGCCAACGGTCTATCAGGTGCACGCCTGTGCGGCCAAGGCGGGCGTCGACCAGGTCACGCGAACCTGCGCGCTCGAATGGGGGCCTGCGGGAATCCGCGTCAACGGCATTGCGCCGGGGCCGATCGCAGATACCGAGGGCATGCGGCGCCTGGCGCCGACGCCTGCAGCCACGCAGGCGCTGGTCGCGAGTGTGCCGGTCCGGCGTTACGGAACCATTCAGGAGATCGCCAAGGCGGCGCTGTGGTTGTGCAGTGAAGACGCCGGATATGTCACAGGCGTCATTCTGCCGGTGGACGGCGGATGGTCGCTGGCGGGGTCGGGCGCAATGTCGGCGGCCATGACGGGCTAGGTTGGCAGCGGGGTTGCTTGTTGAAGTCAGGACGGATCGCAGGTAGCGGGGGCACTGGGCCGCGGAATGTACGCTGCGTAAAGACGTCTGGGAACAGACGTCCGGGAGTTTCGAGATGCGGACTGAATTGCGGGGCGTTGCAAGCGTGAGCGCAGGGCTCATGCTGCTGGCTCCGCTGTGGGCCAATGCTACCAACGGATATATCGCGCATGGTTACGGCGCTTTATCGAAGAGCATGGCGGGGGTGGCGTATGCATTGCCTCAGGATGCCTTGGCCTCCGCGTCCAATCCGGCCGGGCTGTCGCTGCTCGGTGATCGTCTGGATCTCGGCATCGACTGGCTTTCACCCAAGCGCAGTGCGTCGATTGAGGGCAATCGTCAGATCACGCTGCAATCCGCCGATGGTGAATGGCGGGGCGATCGCATTGCGCAGTTTTACGTTCCCGAGGGCGGCTACGTACACAGCTTGAACGAGGCATGGAGTGCCGGGCTGGCGGTCTATGCCAATGGTGGACTCAACACGGACTACCAACAGAACCCGTACGCCGGCTTCGGCTCGACCGGCAATGCCGGGATTGATCTGGCACAGGTGTTCGTATCGCCAGCGGTTGCATGGCGCGTGGGTGCACGAACCTCGGTCGGGCTGGCGGTCAATCTGGTCTATCAGCACTTCAAGGCCTATGGCCTGGACGCGTTCTCTGGCACCGCCTTTCCAGGGCCTTACTCGGAATCGCCGGACCGTCTTACCAATCAGGGCTATGACAGCTCCACCGGTCTGAGTTATCGAATCGGCTGGCTGTCCGAGCCGCTTTCAGGATTGACTGTCGGCGCGAGCTGGCAGCCACTGACGCGGATGTCGAAGCTCGACAGGTATCGGGGCCTGCTGCCGGATCAAGGCAGTTTCGACATCCCGGAAAACTACGGTGGCGGCATCGCCTATCGATGGCGCCAGCAACTGATCATCGCCTATGACATTCAGCGTATCCGCTACGATGAGATCCGCGCATTGGGAACGCCGATTCAGCCGTTCCTTGACGGCGAGCTGCTGGGTTCCGACCAGGGTCCGGGCTTCGGC
>JBFFJL010000349.1:0-4448 GCA_041555955.1 Nevskiaceae bacterium | reverse complement strand
CTGGCGGTAGGCGCTGCCGACGCCTTCGCGCAGCTCCTTGATCACGCGCTGCGCGTCACTGCCCGGACCGTTCTTCTGCAGCACCGCATCCAGTCGGCTGGTCTGGATCTTGAGGTAGGACAGCGACTGCGCCAGAGAGTCGTGCAGCTCGCGCGCGATCACGGCACGTTCCTCGAACAGTGCCAGACGACGGCTCTGCTCTGCGCGTCGGCTGTTGGTGATGGCTGTGCCGATCTGTGCGGCCGCCGCCTCCAGGAGGCGCGACTGCCAGGCTTGCAGTTCGCGCGACAGGGTGCCGACCACAAGCACGCCGTAGGATTGTTCGTGGTCGCGGACGGGAAATGTGTGGCCGCTGTGGCGCGGACAGTGCTGCGGCAGGTGCTCGGCGACGGTCGACGCGGCGGTGGGCGCGCAGTCGTGACAGTGCGGGGCAGCATAGGCACTGGCGTCGCCCGCGTCTGCGATATGCGTGCCGGCCAGATAGAACGAGTCGCAGCCGTCGGCCGTGTTCAGGCAGATCGCGGTCGGGCCTACGCCGAGTGCGGTTTCCAGATCGGGCAGCAGCGCGCGCAGAGCGTCTTGTGGCAGAGGGTTCTGGTTCAGCCGGACGGCGACGCTGTACAGAAGCTCCAGTGAGCGGTTGCTGCGCTCCAGGTCGGTTGTTTTGATGCGCACACGTTCTTCCAGGTCCGCGTAGATCTTCGACAAGTCCTCGGCCATCGTGTTGAAGGCGCGGCCGAGTTGCCCGAATTCGTCCTCGGATTCGTAGGGCGTGCGCTGACTGAAGTCGCCGCGCCGCGCATGGCGTGCACATGCCAGCAAGTCGCGCAGCGGCAACAGCACGCGCACATGCATCATGTACATCGTGAGTACGACGACTGCCAGCGTCAGGAACAGCGAGACCATGTGGATCAAGTACAGCCAGCGCACCTTGGATTCGGTGCGACGCTCCAGCAGGCTGACGAAATCATCCACTTTGACAACGTAGGGCGCCACGCTGACCAGAAAGCGCTGCGCCCGTTCCGCATCGGCTGTCGTCGCCAGCAGCATGGGCCGGATGCGGTGGGTCCACTCTCCCGCGACGGCGATGTAGCTCGCACGCGCCTCGTCGTCGGGACCGGTCAGCAACACCGAGGTCAGCCGCGGGCTCGCCAGCCGGGCATCGTAGTCGGCCGCAAGCTGCTGGCGGACGGTCGCGCTGGTTTCACCCGATGCCAGGCGTGCAGCGATGAGATAGGACTGCATGCGCAGCGTGCCCGCCTGATTGATGGCGCCAGCGGCCCCCCGCATCGCTTCGGCGAAGAACACCGAACTCGCCATGCTGGCAAAGGCGAGCGCCGTAATCGTGCCCATCGCCAGAGCGAGCCGCAGCAGCAGGCTCCTCGCGGGTAGCGTCGGCAGCGTGTCCGGGTTCGTCATACGGTGCCGCGCCGGTCTTGCGAAGCTACCTCCAATGAGTTCGACGCCGTCATCGTAGCTGCTGCGGGCGCAGCAACCTTGATTCAAGTCAAGGAAAAACAGTGGTCTGCGTTGCGCGCCGGGAGTACCCCTTCTGAGGTAGTCGCCGACTCGCCCGTCTTCGGCGTTTGATCTGAGTCAAATCCAAACCCCACCACCGGCCGCAACCTGCGCCCGCTCGCACCAGCTGCTCGGCTTGGTGCTGAACTGTTGGTACGGCCTCGGCACCAATGCCGGGTTCAAGAACCCTAGAGACAACAGCGCAGAAAAGCTGACATGAACCGCCTGCAAACAACGATTCTGGGACTGGGTACGCTGGCGGTTGCCAACGCCGGTGCCGCGCTGGCGGGCGACGATTTGCCGGCGCTGCGCAGTGCGCTGGCGGACGGCAAACCCAATCTCGATCTACGGCTGCGCTATGAAAGCGTTGACCAGGACAACGCGCTGGAAGGCGCCGCCGCCGGCACGGTCCGCACGCGCCTGGGCTACACCACCGACCGCTGGAACGGGTTGGACGCGGGCATCGAGTTCGAGGGCGTCGAAGCCATCGGTGCGGAGCGCTACAACAGCACGCTGAATGGCCGCACCGGGTTCGCGACGGTTGCCGATCCCAAGGGCAACGAGCTGAACCAGGCCTTCGTCCGCTATGCCGGCCTCCCCGGTACCGTCGTCAAATACGGCCGCCAGCGCATCGTGCTCGACAACGCCCGCTTCGTC
The DNA here is from genome assembly GCA_041555955.1 of Nevskiaceae bacterium. Lineage (GTDB taxonomy): Bacteria > Pseudomonadota > Gammaproteobacteria > Nevskiales > Nevskiaceae > Solimonas. The sequence goes on along the minus strand of JBFFJL010000349.1, from coordinate 2,273 downwards.
GGCAACGTCGGCTGGCGCCAGAACGAGCAGACTTTCGACGCCGCGCGGCTCACCGGCAACTGGATCCCGAAGACCACGATCGACTATGCCTTCGTCACCGACATCAACACCGTCACGTTTGCCGACCTGCGCCTGCACGGCCATCTGCTGAACGTTATCTACGCGCCGGCGCAGTGGCTGTCGCTGACCGCGTACGGCTATCTGCTCGACTGGTCGGCCAATGCCACGTCGGTGCCCAACGCGCCGGGATCGCTCAATCCGCCGCAGCGCGAGGACAGCCGGACCTTCGGCTTGCGTGCGACTGGAAGCATCGCGTTGGGGGCCGGCAAGCTGGTCTACGCCGCGGACGTCGCCCGCCAGTCCGATTACAGCGACTCGGCCATCGGCGAGTCGTCCTACCTGCTTGCCGAGCTCGGCTACGGCATTCCGGCCATCGGACTGAAGCTCGGCTACGAAGTGCTGGGCGGCGACGGCACCGACAGCTTCCAGACCCCGCTCGCCACGCTGCACGCCTTCCAGGGCTGGGCAGACCAGTTCCTGATGACCCCACGCGACGGCATCAAAGACAGCTACGCGCAGATCAGCGGCACGCTGTTCGAGAAGCTCGGCTGGCTGCTGCGGGGGCACCAATTCGCAGCCGACGAGGGCGGCCGCGACTACGGCGACGAGATCGACGTCCAGCTCACCTGGGCCTTCCTCGAGACACTGTCCGTCGGCGCCAAGTACGCCGACTACAACGCCAGATCCGTTTCCGTCGACACGACCAAGTCGTGGGCGTGGATCGAGTACAGATTTTAGGAAATCCGATATGGGCCATTGCAGAACGGTCGTCCTTGATACAGGTCAACGCGCAGCGCGCCCGCGCCGCCTAGCCTGCAGGGCAGCGAGGGCAGCGGATGACCGCGCCTGTGCTGGTCATCCCCACGCTTTCCCGGACTGGACATAGAGCCGATATGACCGATATGACAGCGACCCATGAACTCCTTGCCGGGCGTCGCGACGACGCTCTTCACGGCTGGCGTCCGGAGGATCCGGCCTTCTGGGCGGGTGGCGGCCAACGCGTAGCGAACCGCAACCTCGCCATCTCCATCCCGGCGCTGCTGCTGGCCTTCGCGGTATGGATGATGTTCTCGGCAGTGACGGTGAGCCTGCCCAAGATCGGCTTTGGATTCAGTACCGACCAGTTGTTCTGGCTGACAGCGCTGCCGGGGCTATCGGGCGCGACGCTGCGCATCTTCTACGCGTTCATGGTGCCGGTCTTCGGCGGCCGGCGCTGGACCGCCATCTCCACGGCCTCGTTGATGATCCCTGCAATCTGGCTGGGCCTGGCCGTGCAGGACCCGGGCACGCCGTTCTGGCATTTCGTGGCGATTGCCATCCTGTGTGGCCTGGGCGGCGGCAATTTCGCGTCGTCCATGTCCAACATCTCGTTCTTCTTCCCCAAGGCGCGGCAAGGCTACGCGCTGGGCATGAACGCCGGGCTTGGCAACCTCGGCGTGTCGGCGACCCAGTTCGTTATTCCGTTGGTGATCTCGCTGAGTCTGTTCGGCGCGATCGCAGGCGGTCCTCAGACCGCCGCCGGCGGTCAGACGCTGTACCTGCAGAACGCGGGGTTCGTCTGGCTTCCGTTCCTGCTGGTGAGCGCGGCCGCCGCCTGGTTCGGCATGAACGACCTCGCCGACGCCAGGTCCAGCTTCGCCGAGCAGGCGGTGATTTTTCAGCGCAAGCACAACTGGCTGATGTGCTGGCTGTACGTCGGCACCTTCGGCAGCTTCATCGGCTTCTCGGCGGGGTTTCCGATGCTGACCAAGACCCTGTTCCCGGCGGTGGACGTGCTGAAGTTCGCCTTCCTCGGGCCGCTGGTGGGGGCGCTGGCACGTTCGGCCGGCGGCGCACTCGCGGACAGGCTGGGGGGTGCGCTGCTGACCTTCTGGGTATTCGCGCTGATGATTGCGGCGGTGTTCGGCGTCGTCCACTTCCTGCCGGAAGCGGGGAGTGGCGGCAATTTCTACGGCTTTCTGGCGATGTTCATGCTGTTGTTCGTCCTGACCGGCATCGGCAACGCCTCGACGTTCCGCATGATCCCGGTGATCTTCCGCACGCTGCAGGAACGCACGCTCGGTGCGAACGCCAGCGTCGAGGAAAAAGCTGTAGCGATGCGCCGGGCCGGCATCGAGTCGGCCGCGGTGATCGGCTTCTCCTCGGCCATCGGCGCCTATGGCGGGTTTTTCATTCCCAAGAGCTACGGCTCCTCGATCGCGCTGACCGGCGGT
>JBFFJL010000348.1:0-4467 GCA_041555955.1 Nevskiaceae bacterium | reverse complement strand
GGAACGATCGCCGGTGCCGGGTCGGGTTGCAGCCCGCGCAGGCGATCCAGCGCGCGCAGGCGTTCGATGCCGAAGCGACGCGCAAATGCTGTGCGCGGCAGTTCGAACAGATCACCGATGCGGCGCAGGCCGACGCCGTGCAGCGCATCGAGCTGGGCCTGCGGCCACGGCAGCCAGGCACTGGGCAGCGCAGCGAGTCGTGTTTCCAGCGCATCGAGCCCATGGACCGGGGCGGTATCGTCAGCGTGCGTCAGCAATGCAGCGCCGCCGCGCGTGGGCGCGATCGCGAGGTGTGCGACCGGGTGCAGCTCGGCGAGGTCGGCGCGGATCGCGGTCAGCAGTGCGTCGAGCCCGCCGAACAGCCGCTCGCTGGCGCCGATCTCGACCCACAACAGATAGCGTGGCGCGCGGCCCGGTTCGGCGGCATCGTCGATCTGCGTATGCACCGGGCTGCCATAGCGATACGCCCAGTGCGCCAGGCTTTTCAGCAGTGCGCGTTCGGCATTGAGCTTGCGCGGATGGGCGCGCAGTGCCGGGCGCAGCGCCAGAGCGTCGGCCAGCGCCATGCCGGCAGCGCAGCCCTCAGCGGCTGTGATCAGCCAGCGCTGTGTGCCGCGACTGTCGGTGACGACGTCCAGCGGATCGCGGAGACCCTGGGCCTCCGCGGGCAGCTGCGGGAACGATAGACAGAGCCAGAGCATGTGATCGTCACGGGCCTAGTGCGTAGCGTCCGGGTGGACACAGCCCACGACACTTGAGCACTTGCACCTGCGATCGGCGATTGCTGCGGTTGATCTGCAGACGCAGCGCGGCGATCCCGCCCTGCGCCAGCGATGCCGGTGTCGCCGGGCGCAGCAGCAGCGCGATGCCGCCGCCGGTCTCGGCCGCCAGCTGCAGGCGCCGCGATGCAGTCAGCTCGATCCGATCCAGCCACAGCAGCACCGCGCCGGCGCCGGCATGCAGCAGTTGCTCGGCGGACCACAGTGCGTCGGCTTCGGTGTGCGGGCTCACCACCAGCAGCTGCGACAGCGCGATGCCCGCCGCGGCCAGTGCCGGCGCATAGGGCAGATGCTGTGGCCGGATCATCGCGGCCGATTTTCCGGCTTGCGTCAGCTGACGCAGCAGCGGCAAGGTTAGCGACAGTTCGCCGACGCCGCTGTGCGTGTAAACGATTTCACTCAAGGCGCCGAGTGGCCAGCCGTGACCGGGCAGCACCGCGTCCAGCGCGGCGTGCCCGCTGGGCTGTGCGCGCACCGGGGCAACGCTGTCGCCGCGCCACAGTCGGCGATCGCGCAGCAGATCCTGCAGGGCAACGGCGTGGCTCATGCCAGTACGAATCCGCCGGTGCGTAGCAGGCCGACCGCCCGGCCTTCGATCGCCAGCTCATCGCGGCGCAGGTCGATACGGATCGGTTCGAAGTCCGGATTGGCCGGCAGCAGTTGCACCTGTTCGCCGCGGCGCTGGAAACGTTTGACCGTGACCTCGTCGCCGAGGCGGGCGACGACGATCTGGCCGTTCTCGGCGATCTCGGTGCGCTGCACCGCAAGCAGATCACCGGGCAGGATGCCGGCATCGCGCATCGACCAGCCCTGGACCCGCAGCAGAAAGTCCGGTTGCGGATGGAACAGATGGCGGTCGAGGCGGTACCAGGATTCGATCTGTTCGATGGCGGTGATTGGCACGCCGGCGGCGACCTTGCCGATCAGCGGCAGGCTGTCTTCGTCGTTGGCCGCTGGGGTCAGTGTCGGCTCGTCGAGCAGCCGGATGCCGCGCGAGGCGCCGGGGCGCAGTTCGATCGCGCCCTTGCGCGCCAGTGCGCGCAGGTGATCGTCGGCCGCGGTCAGCGAACGGAAACCGAAGGCACTGACGATTTCCGCGCGCGTCGGTGGCAGACCCTGTTCGGTGATCTGTCTGCGAATGAAATCAAGGATTTCGCTTTGCCGCGAGGTCAGCGGGTCCATGGTGTGATCCGATACTGTAGAAATATACAGTGATCGAATCATGCTGGACTGTCAATCCATCTGCGTGCTGTCGCGCTGATTGGACAGCGTCGTATCGGGTGCGATGTGGCAACACTGGGCTGTTTGATCCACATCAGGTCATGGCGAGTCTCAGAGTACGACGCTAAGCTGCTGCAATAGAACGTCGACATAAGGGAAACCATCATGCGTCACTGGCATGCTCGTATTGGGGGAGGTTTTCTCGCCGCGCTGATCCAGCTGTCGGCGTGGGCGGCCGAGGCCGAGATCGTGCCAGACGTTGCGCCGCCTCCATTGGTGTCGCGCACGCTCGATTTCCAGGACATGGGCTGGTATGGCCCGGTGCAGTTGCGCGGCGTCGAGGGCGTGATGAACCTGCCGTTCGGCGTGCGTCTGGACGAAGTCGTCAGCTCGGCCACCTTGCATCTGCGCTACAGCTATTCGCCGGCGCTGATTCCCGAGCTGTCGCATCTGCGGGTGCTGATGAACAATCAGGTGGTTGCGGCACTGCCGATGACCAAGGAAGACGCCGGGCATGAAGTTGTGCGCGAGATCACGCTCGATCCGCGACTGTTCGTCGACTACAACACCCTGCGCTTTGATCTGATCGGGCACTACAGCTGGGAATGCGAGGATCCGGTGCATTCAAGTCTGTGGGCATCGATCAGCGAGCAGAGCACGCTGGAGCTGAATCTGCGCCCGTTGGCGTTGGGTGATGAACTGGCGCTGTTGCCGGCGCCATTTTTCGACGCGCGTGACAACCGGCGGCTTGAGCTGCCGGTGGTGTTGCCGCAGGGCGCGTCGCAGGAAACACTGCGCAGCGCCGGCGTGGTTGCCTCGTGGTTCGGCGCGCTGGCGGCTTACCGCAGCGCACGCTTCCCGGTCAGTATCGACTCCTTGCCGGAGCGCAACGCCGTGGTGTTCCTCTCCGGCGATCAGCGCCCGCAGGGTCTGGATCTGAAAACCGTGCCAGCCGTCGATGTGCCGACGATCTCGGTGATCGAGCATCCGGCCGAGCCCGGGGTCAAGCTGTTGCTGATCCAGGGGCGCGACGATGCCCAGCTCAAGCTGGCCGCTGATGCATTGGTCCTGGGGCAGTACGTGATTTCAGGTCACTTCGCCACGGTCGAAAACGTTGACTACGGCCCGGCCCGCGGACTGTTCGATACGCCGAACTGGGTGCGCACTGACCGTCCGGTGAAACTGGGCGAGCTGGTGCAGGATCCGCAGGAGCTGCAGGCCAGAGGCTACGTCTCGGCACCGGTGCGGATCAATCTGCAGGTGCCGCCGGATCTGCTGACCTGGAATCGCGAAGGTGTGCCGCTGGATATCAAGTATCGCTACACGCCGCCGGTTGAACGCGACAACTCGATGCTGATGGTCAAAATCAATGATCAGCTGTTGAAGGCGTTCCATCTGCATCCGGCCGAAAGCGACGATCAGGTTGTCGGCAAGCTGCTGGTGCCACTGTTCGATGACGATCTGGCGCATGACGAAAAGTCACTGGTGATTCCGTCGCTGCAGATCGGGTCGCGCAACCAGCTGCAGTTCCAGTTCCTGATTGAATATCAGAAGCGCGGCTGGTGCCGGGATACGGCTTACGACCCTTCACGCGGCGCGATCGATCCGGATTCGACCCTGGATTTCTCCGGCTTTGCGCATTACACGGCGATGCCGAATCTGGCGCTGTTTGCCAACGCCGGCTTCCCGTTTTCGAAATACGGCGATCTGTCGGAGACGGCGCTGCTGATTTCGCCCAAACCGCAGGCCGGTGAGATCGAGACGATGCTGTTCATGCTGGGCCGACTCGGTCGCATCACCGGCGTGCCGGCCACGCGTTACGCGCTGGTCGATCGCACGCAGGTCGACAGCGTTGCCGACCGCGATCTGCTGGTGATCAACGGGTCTCGCGAAGAGGCGCTGCTGGCCGGCTGGCAGCACGCACCGAAGCTGGTGTTCGATCAGGGTCAGCGGCAGGCGACGGTGCTCGACCCGAAGACCGGCTTGCCGATGGATCCGCTGCGCTTGCACGCCGTACCGGCGCCGGAGGCTTCGGTACGGTTGTCGAGCAAGGGCGCACTGGCAGCGCTGGTCAGCTTTGAATCGCCGCTGCAGAGCAAGCGCACGGTGATCGCGCTGATGGCGACACAGCCCGGCGGCGAAACGGTGGTCGCCGACGTGCTTGAGGATGATGGTCGTGTGCGCATGGTGCGCGGCGATACCGCGGTGATCCGTGGAGACAAGGTGGTCAGCTTCGAGTCCGAGCCGGTGTATCACGTCGGTGAGCTCAGCTGGTGGATGTGGCTGTGGTTCTACATCTCGCAAGTGCCGTTGGCGGTGGTGCTGCTTGGCATGCTGGCCGGCATCCTGTTTGCCTTCTGGCTCTACGGGGCTCTGCGCCGATCCGCGGCGCGACGTCTGCCGCAATGAATCTCGACCGGCGCTGCCGCCGGTCCGGCGTCGCGGCGGTGATGATCGCCGCGTCGTT
>JBFFJL010000347.1:0-4470 GCA_041555955.1 Nevskiaceae bacterium | reverse complement strand
GCCGTATACAGATCGTACTGCTGACTTGGAGCAGTGGTGTTTGGCTACTGCTGTTTCTCCACCTGCATGAGTTTCCACGATCGAACTGGAGCTGGTGGATCGAGCCGCTGCAAGCACCTCCAGCCGCACTGATCGTCAATATCCTCAGCGCGCTCTGGATCGGGTTCCGCATCACGCTCGTTGCACGCAGCTGGGGCATCGCGTTGCTCAATCGGTTCACGGCCCTCAACGGAGTCGGCAAGCGAATCGTCGCGCTGAGCCTGGTTGCCCTCCCGCTGAGCGGCTGGGCACTCAATGGCCTGAGCACCAAACAAATCGACCATGAGCAGGCAGCAATGCCCAACATCCTGATCATTGGCCTGGACTCGCTGCGTCGAGATGTGGCACTCGGTCAACTACCCGCTGAAATTCCGCATCTTTCGGCATTCCGCAAGCATGCGTTTGTCGAAGAAAACGTCGTAACCCCCTTGGCCCGAACATTTCCGGCGTGGGTCACCATCCTGACTGGACAGCCGCCTGAGCGCAGCGGCGCCCGGGGAAATCTAGTCGCACAGACACAGCTCCCAAGAGGAGAGAGCCTGGGCTGGAAACTCAAGGCGCTCGGCTATCGGACGATCTATGCAACCGACGAGACGCGCTTCAGCAATATCGGGCCTGAATTTGGTTTCGACGATGTCATCAGTCCGCAGTTCGGCGCGCGCGATTTCCTGATTGGTCACTTTGCCGACCAGCTGCTCATCAATTTTGCAGTGCAGCTGCCATACGCGGAATATCTGCTGCCATCACTGGTGGGAAATCGTGCCTTTTCTCAGGCCTACTACCCCGCTCGGTTTGTCGACCGATTGACTGATCGCCTAGGCCCATCAGATGCGCGACCTACAGCGATGGCCATCCACCTGTGCATGGCCCATTGGCCCTATTACTCGGCGCAGAGTCCCGCCACTCATGCAGTAGATGATTTCGCACCCTACTTGAGGTCGGTCGCTGAACTCGACACGCAGTTCGGCTACCTGCAGTCAGAACTCCGTCGACTGGGCTACCTCAATGACAACACGTTGATCGTACTTCTTGCTGACCATGGTGAGGCATTGACGCTAGCCGAGTCCGCGCCCAGATCCGTCACCAGCAACGTACCCAATCAAGAAACGCCGGAGGCTGGTGTCGGCCATGGAACCAGCCTGCTCAGTCCATCGCAATGGCAAGTTTTCCTGATGTTCAGCGGGAATTCGGCTATCGGCAGCATTCCCACCGGTCGTTCCAACGCGCTCTCGTCGCTCGCGGACCTACCCAACGCGATCATGGATCTCGTCGGTCATTCTGCAACCGCAAATGGTAGTGCACGCCTGTCCGTGGTCGATGCCACCGCTGGAACGGCCCGCTCGGATACCGAAGCGCGCCGATACGTCGCAATGGAAACCGGGTTCCGCCCCCCCGGCTTGGATGTCCTGCATCCGAACGGGAGTGCGGCTCTTCAAATTGCCCGATCATCATTTGACCTCATGGATGATGGCCGAGTTGAAATCAAAGAGTCGATCTATGCGCTGTCCATCCGAACCAAAGACTTCGGCGTCACTGACGGCCATCGCGTGCTTGCGCTAGTGCAAAGCAAGCCAGAGCCACTGCTGGTTTTTTCGGATGGGCCCTTGTGGAATGTGTTCCCAATCGATCAGAAACCGGCCGGCGTCGAAAATCCGCCCTTGCTCGATGCTGCCTGCAAGAATCCAGACATGCGCCCCCAAATTGAGGCATGGTGCGATTCGATGCCGCCCTCAGCGCCGGCCTTGCTGCGCGGCCAGATAGGCGCTGGCAAGCACAATCAGGGTTAACACAGTCCAGCATGGTAGAAATTTCTCCGCCTGACAGCTGCACCTCAACCGCGCGGTACATTAACCCCGGATTCCAAAGCCACCTGCTACTGAACGCGGGGGGACGTCGGCGCCACCGCGATGCGACGGTAATCACGGCCACCCTCGTGGCAAAAAGTGCAGGCAGCCTTTCTGTAACGTCGGTCGAAGTCGGTCCTCTATGCACAACAATGTCTCAGGGCAGTGTCTCCAGTTTCTATACTAGACTGACGGTATGATTGCTCGACGTCTTGCCTTCCTACTTCTCATCGCGCTGACAGCGTATGCACACTGGGCTTTGGCCAGCTTGGGCTTTTCGATTCAGCTCGACAATGCCAAAGCTGCGGGCTTTGCCTGGAGAACCTTTCTTGCACAACCCCAAGCGTTTGCCGCCCTGACCCTCCAGCTCGGATCAGCGCTCGGGCTGTATGGCCTTTATTTCTGGCTGGTCGCGTCACTTTCCCGGCCCAACCCGAGCAAAGCAGCAAGCGTTGGCGCCACTCGCGCAGCCACAACCCTCGTCGCGACCTGGGCCGCATTGAGCTGGCTTGTTCTGCGCCTGAACGAGCATTGGTTTCCACGCTCAGTCTGGTCATGGGCAGGTGAGCCTTTGACGCAGCAAGCGGTCGCGCCCGCAATCGACGTTATCTGCTCCGTATGGATACTCTGGCGCATCAGCCAGCGAATTACGGCCAGAGTCCACGCATTGGGCATGCGGCCTGCAGTCCTTTCCCGGCGCGCTACGACCGTCGCCGTGATTATTGCAGGCATAGTACTGTATGGCTTCGCAGCGCCTCATTCGATTCTGGAACCTGCTCGCGGCAGGCCGGACTCCATACCTTCGCGCCCCAATGTTATCGTGATCGGACTGGATTCTCTGCGCCGCGATTTTGCGCTGTCAGAAGATCCCACGCAGATGCCGGCGCTACAAGAGCTGCGTCGAAATTCGTATGTGCAGCGCAATGTAGTTTCCCCGTTGGCACGCACGTTTCCTGCATGGGGCACGATGCTGACCGGAAAATCACCCCGCGATACCGGCATTAGAGGAAACCTCGTCGTAACTAAGGATGCAGGAAAGCAGAGCGTTGCGTGGAAATTTCTCGCTCATGGCTATCGCACCATCTATGCGACAGACGAAACACGTTTCAGCAATATCGGACCAGAGTTTGGCTTCGATCAGATCATAAGCCCCCTGCCGGGCGTTGCCGACTTCATGCTGGGTCAGTTCGGAGATCAGCCACTCATCAATCTCGCGGTACAGATCCCTGGGTCCGAACTCTTTCTGCCGTCATTGTCGGGGAATCGGGCTTTTGCCCAAGCATATCGTCCATCCCGTTTCATCGACCGCCTCGAGACCGCAATCGGTCCTGCGGATGAGCAACCCGTGCTGATGGCAATACACCTTTGCCTGGCCCATTGGCCGTACTACTCAGCACTGGATGCTGACTTCGACACTTCGTATGAGCGCGCGACGCAGCAACTAGACGAGCAACTCGATCAACTTCGTCAAACACTCCATTCGCTCGGATATTTGAACGAGAACTCCATTCTTGTCTTGCTTGCAGATCACGGCGAAGGCCTCAAGGACGAATTGCAGCAGCTACAGATCAAGCAGGTACAACATGGCACTGATCAGACTGTTGCTCAACGGCTAGGGGGCCACGGAGGATCCCTACTTAGCGCCAGTCAGTGGCAAGTCTTTCTGATGGTAAGTGGAAAGTCTGTAGCAGGACCAATTCCATCTGGAACATCGGACCAATTACTTTCCCTAAGCGATTTGCCAACCGCACTCGAACAGCTCGCAGGCATTCAAACTGTGACACCGAATAGCGGCTTACTTATGGATGTCGTCAACGCGGCAATGCACCTCAATCCAAGCATTGAGCACAGAGCCACAATCGACATCGAAACCGGATTCAGCCCCAAGGATTTGAATTTGACTAACCCCGAAGGAGGGGCTGCTCTACGTATTGCCGAGAGCACCTACGATTTCGGGAACGATGGGCGATTACTGATGAAACCTGCCGTACTCGAACAGGCATTAGATCTCAAGGATTATGGTGTTACCGATGGCCGGCGTGTGCTCGCAGTAGTACAACGCGAAATGGGGCCATTACTGGTCTTTGCGGACGGCTCTCAATGGGATGTGTATCCGATCGATCGAAGGCCAGCCGGCGTCGAGAAACCTCCCCTGCTCGATGCAGCATGCCAAAATCCAGACATGCGGCATCGACTCGAAGTGTGGTGCCGCTCAAAACGGTCAGCGCCTTCTGATTCAGTCATGTTGAATAACAAGATCGACGCAACTCAGCGCAATAAAAGTTAGCAGTGTCGCGGGGTTTAAATTGCTGCCTACCAGTGCTGGCAACCAGAACTAGGAAGTAAGCCCGGCAACATGCTTCAGTGAAGTAGCGCCATACCGACGGCACCCCTTCCTGAGTAGCGGTGTGGTTTAGAGCCCCTAGGGATGCTCTGCACAGCCTCAGTGATGCGAGAGAATAATGGCATTGCAACGTAAGGATGTCGGACGGTTGATGATGAAGCAACGCAGTCTTGCTGAGAGCGGATACGAGCGGCGGCCAAAGGCGACGAAGCGTCAGCGGTTTTTGACGGAGATGGATGCCGT
>JBFFJL010000346.1:0-4487 GCA_041555955.1 Nevskiaceae bacterium | reverse complement strand
TGTCGGTCTACGGTGGCGTCGCCAGGATCACCGATCCGCTGACACAGCTGTCGCCGCGCCGTACCTCAACCGATGCCGCCGGCTTCCAGCATGTTCATCTGGATCAAACCTACCGCGGCCTGCCAGTCTTTGGTGCGCGCATGGTCGTTCACCTGGGTCCGGGCGGCGTGACCGGCGTCAACGGCGTATTCATCAATGGTCTCGACGGGCTGTCGATCGAGCCGGCAATGCGCATCGCCGATCTGCATCAGCGCGCGCTCGCCGCGGGCCGCAAAGCACACCCGCAGGCAACGCTGTCGCTGGAAAGCGGACGCCTGATGATCTATCGCAGCGGCCTGCTCAAAGGCCTGCACGGCCGCAGTTTTCTGGCATACGAAGCCGTGGTCGCCGGCGCTCCCGGTGAAGCAGTCCGTGAGCGCGTCATCCTCGACGCCAGCACCGGCGCGGTCCTGAACCGCATCAATGAAATTCACAGTCTGCTGAACCGCGAAATTCATACGCCGACCCTGGATGCCCCCCCGCTGCTGACCGAAGGCAGCGCCCTGGCACCGGCCGATCCGCCGTTCAGCGGCGACGTCACCGGATCAACCCGCGGCGTGAACCTGCCAACCGACAACCTGTACATCTTTGCCGGCGGAACCTATGCGCTGTACAAGAACCTGTTCGGGCGTGAGGGTTACGACGACGGCGCCACTCCGCCTGAGACACAAGTCCAGCGCAGCGTTTACCTGATCAATGAAAACTGCCCCAATGCGTACTGGGACGGCACGTCCACCAATTACTGCCCTGGTTTCGACGCCGATGACATCGTCAGCCACGAGTGGAGCCACGCTTACACCGAATACACGCATGGTCTGGTCTACCAGTACCAGTCCGGCGCACTGAACGAAAGCTATTCCGACATCTTTGGTGAAACCTACGATCTGGTGAACGGCATCGAAGGTCCGCTCGGCGTCACTTTGACCGAAGGGGAATATTACGAGAACGGCGGAAGCCGCTGGGTGCTGGGCGAGGATCTGTCAGAAGCCGCCGCTGCCCTGCTACTGCGTGACATGTGGGACCCCGACAACTTCAGCGTGCATGTACCTGGCGTCGGCATTCCGGCCGTCACCTTCTCCCCCTCGCCGGGCAGCGTCATCACGTCCGAGAACTACTACTGCGGCACCGGCGACGGTGGCGGCGTGCATACCAACTCCGGCGTACCCAACCATGCCTACGCCATGCTGGTGGACGGCAAGGAGTTCAATGGCGTGACGATTCCGGCGATCGGCATGATCAAGGCCGCACAGATCTATTTTCACGCCGAGACCCATTATCAGACGCCGACAACCAACTTCGCCCAGCACGCCGACGCCCTGGAACAGTCGTGCCAGGATCTGATCGGCGCGCCGCTGAACGACGTCTTCGGCGAGGTATCAGACCAGGTCATCGATAGTGCCGACTGCGACGCCGTGCATGCCGCGATGGTCGCGGTCGAGATGCGCGAGAGTCCCGTCGACAAGTGCAGCTATCTTCCGGTACTGGCGCCCGAAGACCAAACCCCAGCCCTATGTCCCGAAGGTCAGGCGCCAGAACCGAGTTTCTCCGAGACCTGGGAAGGTGGCAGCATCCCAGCCAACTGGACCCTGGGCCAGAATGTCAGCGGTGACACGGAGCCCGCCGTTTTCACATTCGTGGTTACTGGCGATTTGCCGGCACCACATACCGGCAAGGCCACATTTGCCGTCGATGACACCGGCGGAACCTGCGCCGCAGGCGGCGACATCTCCGGCTCGTACTGGATGGATTCGCCGGCGATCGACGTCACAATTGCCGACAGCTTCCTGACCTTCACGCATTTCATGCAGTCGGAGCAGGGTTACGATGGCGGCAACCTGAAGTACAGCCTCAACGGCAGTGACTTCTCAGTCGTACCGGACGCCGCATTCACCCACAACGGCCATAACGGAGAGTTCGAAGCAGCCGCGCCGGCCGGACAGAACACCAGTCCGCTGGCCGGCGAAGCGGCGTGGACCGGCTCCGACCAGGGTGAAGCCACCGGCAGCTGGGGCCGCACCGTGGTGTCGCTCGCAGGGCTGGGCGCCAATGCCGGCGACACCGTGCAGTTCCGCTGGGAATTCGGCAACGACGGCTGCGGCGGCAATCTGGGCTGGTATGTCGACGACACCGCGGTATTCAGCTGCAAGGCCGGCGGCAGCGGCCTGCCCACCAGTGGCGGCAGCAATGGTGGTGGTAACGGCGGTGGCGATGCGGGCACCCGCGATCAGGGCCGCTTTGGCGGCGCACTGGGCCTGTGGCTGATGCTGCCCCTGCTGGGCGTCGGCGCGCTGCGCCGTCGCACGTGGCGCCACTGATTCAGTGACAAACAAGAAGGCCGGGCATTGCCCGGCCTTCTTGTTGTCGCGACCGTCCGGCTTAACCGAGCTTCTGCTCCAGCATGCCGGACTTCTTCACCACGCGGTCCAGCTCGACCAGGGTTTCGAGCAGCTCACCGATATGCTTCAGCGGCAGCGAGTTCGGGCCATCGCACAGCGCCTGATCCGGATTCGGATGGGTCTCCATGAACACGCCGGAGACACCGGCGCCGATCGCAGCCCGGGTCAGCACCGGAATGAACTCGCGCTGTCCTCCCGAAGCGTTGCCCTGCCCACCAGGCAGCTGCACCGTGTGCGTGCCATCGAACACCACTGGCGCATAGTTGCGCATCACCGCAAGCCCGCGCATGTCAGCAACCAGATTGTTGTAGCCGAACGAGAATCCACGCTCGCACAACATGAAGTTCGGCTCAGCCACCGCCTTCATCTTTTCGATCACATTGCCCATTTCCCAGGGCGACATGAACTGGCCTTTCTTGACGTTGATCGGTCGACCGGTCAACGCAACCTTCTGCATGAAATTGGTCTGCCGGCACAGAAACGCCGGCGTCTGGATCACGTCGATGACCTCGGCGACCTCGTCCAGCGGCGTATCTTCGTGCACGTCGGTCAGCACCGGCACGCCGATCTGCTGCTTGACCGCCTGCATGATCTTCAGACCTTCATCCAGTCCCGGTCCGCGATACGAGGTATGCGAGCTGCGGTTGGCCTTGTCGAACGAACCCTTGAACACATACAGAATGCCCAGGCGCTCGGCGATCGGCTTGATATAGCCTGCAACATCCAGTGCGAGCTGCTGTGATTCCAGCGTGTCGGGGCCGGCGATCAGAAAGATTGGATTGAGACCGCCAATTTCACGTCCAAGTAGCTTCATGCGACTTTCACCTGTGAGCCCTGCGTGGAATCGGCACCCGCCTGATGCGCCAAATGATGTTCGCGCGCCGCTTTGACAAACCCTTCGAACAGCGGATGACCGTCACGCGGAGTCGAAGTGAATTCCGGATGGAACTGACAGCCGATGTAGAACGGGTGATCCGGCAACTCGACCATCTCGACCAGCTCGTTTTCGACTGATTCAGCGACCAGATCGAGACCGCCCTCGCTGAGCGTCTGCTTGTAGTTGTTGTTGAATTCGAAGCGATGCCGATGGCGCTCGCTGATCACTTCGGCGTTGTACAGCGCGCGCGACTTGGACCCTGCACGCAGGCGACAGGCCTGCGAACCCAGACGCATTGTTCCGCCCTTGTTCGACTCCAGGGTGCGGGTATGCACGCGCCCCTCGGCGTCGCGCCACTCGCTGACCAATGCGATCACCGGATGCGGCGTATGCGGATCAAACTCGGTGCTGTGGGCGCTGGTCAAATTGCAGACATTGCGTGCGTACTCGATCACCGCCACCTGCATGCCCAGACAGATGCCCAGATACGGAATCCTGTTTTCGCGGGCATAGCGTGCGGCCAGAATCTTGCCGTCGATGCCGCGCTCGCCAAATCCGCCCGGCACCAGGATCGCGTCAGCCCCCTGCAGCGCGCGCAATCCCTGGGTTTCCAGGGTCTCCGACTCCACATAGCGGATCTTCACGCGGGTACTGGTATGCATGCCGGCGTGATGCAGCGCTTCGTTGAGCGACTTGTAGGCATCCGCCAGATCGACGTACTTGCCGACCATCGCGACCTGCACCTCGGTATCCGCCTAGCTGCGCGCCTCGACCAGGTTATCCCAGGCCGACAGATCCGCCTGGCGGCATTCCAGTCCGAAATGCTGCACCACTAGATCGTCCAGCCCCTGCTGGTTCAGCCAGTGCGGAATCTTGTAGATGTCATCGAGATCGACTGCGGCAATCACCGCCTTGTACGGCACGTTGGTGAACAACGCGATCTTGCGGCGCTCGCCGTCCGGCAGCTGGCGTTCGCTGCGGCAGACCAGGATGTCCGGCTGAATGCCGATGCCGCGCAGCTCCTTGACCGAGTGCTGCGTCGGCTTGGTCTTCAGCTCGCCCGAGGCGGCGATGTAGGGCACCAGCGTGAGGTGGATGAAGATCGCGTTGTTCTTGCCCCCCTCGAGCCAGAACTGACGGATCGCTTCGAGGAACGGCAGGGACTCGATGTCGCC
>JBFFJL010000345.1:0-4502 GCA_041555955.1 Nevskiaceae bacterium | reverse complement strand
TGGTCTGCGCGGAACTGCTCGCCACCACCGAGCGGCGTTATGCGCCCGGCGACAGTCTGGCCGGTGTCGGCAAACGTCTCCGTCCAGCCGCCCTGTCCGTCGCTCACACGGCCCGCGCGCCAGATCGTAAAGCCGGAATAGAACAGGCCCGGCATCAGATCACCCGCGCGCGGTAGCTGTTGAGCGTCGCTTGCGCGGCCTTTGGAACGCCGTCCATAGAACCCTCGCCAAGCGTATAACTGTAATCGCCATCCTTCTCGGACTTGATGCCGCCCTGCCCGACAAGCCCGGCCTGGATCATTTCGTAAAACGCCGCCTTGATATCGGCGGGGGCGATGGATGGGCCTCCCGTATAGACGACAGTGTAACGGCGCGTCCCCTCCGACCAGCGCCAGCCAATCGGCAGGCGGCGCAGAATGCCCACATCGTCCTCAAGCGCGTATTCGCTGGAATCAATCGCCGTGGAAGTCACCCGGTCGGTTACAGACGTGATGGCGGAAACTGGCGTCCAGTGCAGCGGCAAGGATTGCTCGCCCTGACTGGTTAGGTGTTCCGTCCGTGACGCCTGCGTAAACGCGCGGCGCGTGTAGGTTTCAATCGCTGCGGTCAGCGGCTCAAGGAGCGCCAGGATTTTATCGTCGTCGCCCGTCCCGCTAATCCCAAGCGCGAGCTTGACGTTTGCTACACTGTCAATCGCCATCTAGGCCCCCTGCGCTTCTCTCAAAGCGGCTTCAAACTTCGCCACAGAACCGGCGGCGGGAACGTCACCGCCAAGCCGCTCGATCTCGGCAGCGATAGCCTGTTTCTTGTAAGCGGCTTTTCCCGCCTCTGCGTTTGCAGGTTTGCGCACCCGCTGGATGTCATATTCTGCTGCGCCGATGCTCACTAGCCGGGCCTCCTCTAACTCACAGAGCCGCGCGCGGTTGCCTGCGAAATATGCCCCGCCGTGCTCGTCTGTGTATCCGGTTTTGAATCGAATCATTCACAATCCCCCAAGAGGCGAGGGCGAGCCGAAGCCCGCCCCCGGTATTGCTTACACGTCCGAGGTCACGCCGTACTGCACGCCGGTCAGAACCGCGAAGCTCGTGGTGTGACGCAGCGCGATATCGGTGCGCAGCATCGCCTTGACGAGAATGCTGTCCAGATCGACGCCCGAAACCAGCGTGCCGGAGCCGTTGGTGTAGGCGACGTTCGACAGAACTTCCAATTCGAGAGCCTGCTTGTCGCCAATCATAATCGACGGAGCGCGTCCGAAGTAGATTTCGGACTCGTCGCCGGTCGTGGCGGAACCCGAAACCGAGAGGTTGTTCGGAATGTTGTTAGTGATGAACACGTTGAAGCCGTAAAGGCTGGGCATAGCGCCCCCGTTCATCTGCATCGACGGGTAAATCAGGTTGCCGTTGGCGTCCCGCAGCTTGGACAGGAAGGTCCAGGAGCGGCTATTCATGTACCACACGCCCGACTGCGGGGTCAGCGGCACATTGGAACCCATGACAAGCTGCACCAGCCCGGTCAGATCCGTCTCCACGTCCGCCGCATCGTTGCCGATGGAGGGCTCGGAGTTGGACTGCGCCACCTGGTTGAGAATGCCCGCCGGAACCGTGGACGAACCCGCGCCGCGAATATAGGCCGCGTCGGTAAGGCTCGCCATAGCGCTCACAACGTCATCGGCAATCGCCTGCTCGGCGTCGGGCGAAGAATCCTGAATAAGCTCTTTCGAGATCGGGACTTTCACCTGAGCCTTCTTCGGCGTCAGCGAAACGTTGTCAGTGGTCGGGGTTTCGGCGTTGGCCGCAGTAAGCTCACCAACCCAGGAACCCGTCACGCCAGCGGTGCGCGGGATCTGGAGCGAACCGCCCGGAACCTGCACAACCTGCGCGCCGGAAGCGCGAACAACCGACATCGGGCGCAGCGCCTCGATCACCTCAGAGGCGACCGTGGTCTGCACGAAGTCGGAACCGTCCGAGCCGCTCGTGGTGACGAGAGCCTTGGTAACGGGGTTGTCTTTACCCCATTTGGTTTCCGCGAACTGCGCGGCAATGGTGATGTTGCCCTGCGCCTTGTAAAGCGCGTGGATCGTAGCGCCCAAGGGCGACTTGATCTCGGGTTTCACATGGAACGATTTCTGCTTCGGCTGAAGGAGCTTCTGCACGTCCTCGTTGGGCTTGGCTTCGGCCAGGGGTTTCATGGCATCGCCCATCGCCTTGGCGACAATGGCTTCGATGGATTTGGTAAAGGATTCGTCAGCGACGAACTCATCCGCGACTTCGCGGACGTCTTTGGTTTCCTCAGTCATTGGATACTCCTGTTAGACCGGGGTTAATCAAGGCGACCGCGCAACGCGCGCACTGCCTGCTCAATGGCGACGGGGATGGATTTCGCCGCCACTTCACTCGCCGCAAGTTTCATTGCCTTGCGGATTGTTTCGGGATCGACGCCGACCGCCTTTTCGCGGCGCGTCTGTGTCCTGTCTTTCATTTCGGCCAGCGCCTCGCGCATGTATCCGATGCCCTTGGCATGGATTAGGCGGCGCTTGACGCAAGCGACAACAGCCTCGGGGCCTTCGCCATAGATCAGGTCGGCGGCTGCGGCTTCGCGGGCGCGGATGTCGCCTTCGTCTTCGCCAAGCATCAGGTCGCCCTCGGCCTTGGCCCAGACCTCCGGCCATGCCTTGGAAAGTGCGGCGGCTTCGGCGGCGGGGAATCGGGGGTAGGCGGAGTTTGCCAGCCGGACGGGAAGGTTTTCGCCTTCCTCGGGAAAGTTGGTGATCTCTGCGGTTTTCATTTCGTCTTCCTCGTCGTCCGCCACTTCCCCGTCTTCTTCGACGGCGACGAACGCGCCGCTGGGCGCTTCGTGCATGTGGCCCTCGGCATTGCCAATCGTGGCCTTGCCCTCGTCGTCGTATTCCACGCCGTGAACGTGCGGCGGGTCGCCGTCTTCACTCGTCATGCTGTCGCCAAGGGCGAACTGATGCTCATGCCCCTCGCCGCCGGTCGTGGTGAATTCGTCGCCCTTCGCGCCTTTGTCCTCGGCGGCTTCCTTCGGGGCTTCAATCGTCGCAACCTCGGCCTCGATTGCTTTGCGCTTTGCGTTCTTGTCCGCAAGGTCGCTCTGGATACCGGAATGAACCCGGCCCTTGAGGGCGATATACGCGCCGGACAACAGGTCGCGCTCTGCCGATTGCGCGCGAAACGCGGGGTCGTCCAGGTGCGACTCGATCCAATCGACCGCCGGGTCAACGTTGATCTTCGCGGCCCGCGCGGCAACCAGCGCCTCGGGGTTGCTCGGAACGGGAACCGCAGAGAACTCCCAAAGATCCTGAGACAAGAACCGGAACCAGACCGACCCCGTTTCCTCGTCCTGCTCCATCTTGCTTTCGGTCGGCATGAAGCCCGCCGAAACGGCATTCAGATATCCGCCTTGGTAAAGCCGGAACACCGTGTCCGCAAATTCGTATTCCTCGCGGCTGGCGAACTGCGCAACGGCGCGAAGCTCCCCGCCATCCACACCGACAGCGACAGCCTTGCCGATAGGCGGCTGCGCGGCGTTGTGCGCCCACAAAACGACAGGGTTGGACTTGTACTGCTCTAATTTCCAGCCCATCGGGTCAACGATGTCGCCGTCTCTATCCTTGGCGGCAGTTGAGACGATGAACTCAATCGTGCGCTTTTCGGTGTCGATCATCTTCTTGCGAGGAACGAACATCTTGCGAACGCCGCCTTCGCCATTCCAAGCGTGACGCTCGATAAATTCGGGCTGATGGGTCATGGGTTAACTCCTGTCAAACATGGGCGCGGACAATCTCAACCATGCGCGCGGCGACGACTTGGCTTTCACCGCCAATCACCACGCGAGGCTGGACTTCCCAAACCCCTGCGGCCAGATCGCCAGCGGCGAAATCGACCGTGAATGTTCCTGCGGCGGGGGAAACGATTGCGGTCACGCCGTCAACCGTGCTGCCTGCATAATCACGCGCCGCCGCCGTGATGGTTGCCCCGCTGATGTTCTTTGCAACGCCATCCTGATCCAGCGTAGTGAATAGGATTTGCAGCGTGCTTGAGGCGTGTTCGCTAATTATCGTCATCGGAACTCCGAGTTTGCGCTATGGCTACCGAAGGTCGCCGCCGCTTCGTTATCGCCCCGCCACTCGGCGCTTGATGTCTCTGCGGCCCAGGCTGCCGCCGCCTGGGCGATGCCTGAACTCATAGAAGACTCGAAGAACTTCATCGATTTCGACACGATGGTGACGCTGCCTCTGAACCATCGCCAAGTTTTTCCGCGGATGTAGGAGGGCAATACACCGTCCGTGCTTCCCAGATGTTGATTTGCGCCGAAAAGTGATCCGGTAGACTGGGGTGCTTGCATTCAAACTTTACCCACCAAACCTGAGGCAATGCGCGCCTTTTGCAGCGCGTTACACGGGTCAAAATTCAATGCAACTGATGGGTCAGATTTCGACGCAAATCAACAAAGACTGACCAATACACAGTTGCGAGTCTCTA
>JBFFJL010000344.1:0-4504 GCA_041555955.1 Nevskiaceae bacterium | reverse complement strand
GCCAGCGGCCACGACCTGCGACGGCATACTGAACGGAAGCTCAGACGATTCGCCTCCGCCCAGACTGTCACGCAGCAACGCGCGGAAGCGCTCGCTGGCTAGATGAATCGTTCCGCTTTCATCAACCAGCGCCGCCGAGCCGCGGGACGAACGTCCCATCGTCTGCAACCAGTCATCGCGCTGCACCAGGCGTTCCAGGGCCAGCGACGACGCCTGTGCCAAGTGGCCCAGCGCATGCCGCAGGGTGCTACGACTCGGGCGATGTTCGGCGGGAAATGTCAGGCACAGCACGCTGTTCATCGCACTGCCGCGATGCGCCAGACGCAAGGCCAGTGTCCGGACGCCGGTGTCGGCGCCGCCAGACCGCCCCGCGTCATCGACATCGAATTCGAATTCACGTGCATCCAGGCTCAGCGGGATTGCGGCGACGGTCGCCATCGGCGTCGCGGCGGATTCGTGCGGCCAGCAGGCAAACTGCGCGCAGCACCCGCTGCTGGCACGCATCAACCAGCTGGCGGACAAAGCGCCGCTCCAGCGGCAGATCACATCCAGCGCCTGCAGCCTGAAATCATCCCATTCGCGATGAAATGCGGCTGCATAGACCGATTCGATGGTCCGGTCCAGATCCGCGAGTTCCGTCTCGTTCATCACTGCCGCACTCCGTTGTCAGTAGGTCAGGGACTCCGCCTCCGACCCGTGTTCCGCCTCACGCTTCGGGGCAATCGGCCTGACCGACTCCCCCTCCCTCGCGCGCTTGCATGGCCGACCGATGCAACATCGGGGACCTTAGGAAGGTATATCACCCTCCCTCGGTCTGACCCGACCCGCCCCCACCGGCGGAGCCTTTCGCCCGGTTGAGCGGCGTCCCGACAGCGATGACCCAGTAGGTGTTTTCCCATCTGACGTGTAAGCGAATTCCAACTATCATGTCGCCCGCACATGTGGTAAGCGGGTTGCCCCGACTGAATCACGCCCAGTGCACCGGCTCACCAGAGGCCGGCATCAACACATTTCATTCGGGGAAAGATATGCACCCTTTGCCGCTCAACTGGCGCGCTGTGCGCGTTGCATCCGTCCTGCTGACCGGTCTACTGACCGCATGCGGCAGCAGCACCGCGCCGACAACGCTCGGCGGCGCAACGCCGCCCGACGTCGTCGCCAAAGCCTGCACCAACCCTGCCGACGCAACGACCGAACGTGTCCGCAATCTGGCCGACGGTGAACAGCTCGCTGTCGTCATCAGCTTCGATGGCAACGGACCGCTCAGCGCGGAACGCATTGGCATGCTGCGTGCGCTGGGACTCAAGGGTTACTTCCTGAACCGCCTGCCCATCGCTGGGGCTCTGGCGACCAAGGCCCAGATTGCGCAGATCGAAAAATTGCCTGGCGTGCGTTCGGTGCGATGGAACGCCCCGCTGAGCTATGACAATGAGGACGCGCGCGTTCTGAGCTCGGTCGATCAGGCGCAGTCCGCGCCGGAACTGCGCAATCCCCTCGGCGAGCCAATCACCGGCAAGGGCGTGACCATTCTGGTCAACGATTCCGGCATCGACGCAACCCATCAGGACCTGTTTTACGGTGGCAAGGTGCAGCGCAACGCACTCGGCCACCTGAATCTGAACGCACAGGACGACATGCTGCCGTTCACACCGGTCGAAGGCGTCCCCAATACTGACGTCCTCGGTTCTCACGGCACCCACGTCGCCGGCATCGCCGCTGGCGACGGCAGCGCCTCGGGCGGGCGTTTTGCCGGCGCGGCCAAGGGCGCAACGCTGGCCGGCTACGGCTCCGGCGCGGTGATCTTTGTCCTGGATACGCTTGGCGGTTTCGACTACGCGCTGCAGTTGCTGGACGAAGTACCGGAACTGAACCTGCGTATCGTCACCAATTCCTTTGGCAACACCGGCGACATCGGCACCTGCTTTGATCCAGAAGATCCAACCAATATCGCCACCAAGGCCCTTGCCGACCGCGGCGTGCTCGTCGTGTTTTCGGCCGGCAACTCCGGCTCCGGACAGGGCACGATTACCGGCAACTTCAAGAAAGCCCCCTGGGTACTCACGGCAGGCAACGGCGAAAAAACCGGACTGCTCGCACCGTCCTCGTCACGGGGCAGCCTTGCCAACGCGGTCTATTCGGTCGAAGTCGACGGCGAGACCTTCACTGTCGAAGACCGTCCGACTGTGGTCACTCCGGGCACCGACATCATTTCCACTCGCGCGGTCGCCGCTGATCCGTTCACACCGCTGGACACAGAAGCCGACATTGCTGCCGGCGACATTCCGCTTGAGCTGATTCCGTTCTACACACACAAGACCGGCACGAGCATGGCAGCACCGCATCTAGCCGGCCTGACCGCTCTGCTGCTCGAAGCCAATCCGCAGCTGACCTGGCGCGAGGTCAAGCAGATCTTCAAGAGCACTGCCACGAACATTCCGGGGTACGACCCCTGGCAGATCGGCTCCGGCTTCGCCAACGTCGAGGCCGCACTGGCAATGGCCCTGCAGCTGCGCAGCGACTACGGTGCCACCAATCACACCCAGCGCAGTTTCTTTGCCGAAATCGGACTGGGCGAGTCGATCCAGAACCGCTACGCGATCGATTTTCTGCCGGTCGGCCCGACCGGCGAAGAAAGCTTCGAAGTCGGCAACGACGTCTCCTTGGTAATGGCGCAGTGGAATCAACCCCTGGGCAACCTCTGCACCTGCGCCGTGGTGCTGATCGATCCCAATGGCACCCATTACGGCTCGTCGATTGCACTGCCCTTGCTGGGCTCCAATGTCGCCGCCGTCGGCACCGGCGTGCCGGGCACATGGACAGTGACAGTCCGCGGCATCGGCTCGGTCTCGGGCGTTCCAGTTGATCCGGCCGGCGTCACCAACGGCGTCGCCGGTCCCGGCACAGCCGACATCAACGTGCTGCAGTTCAAAGCCGGGCAACCCCGTGGTCTGGCGGACATTGCCGGACATCCCCTGGCCGAGTTCATCGAAACTGCGGTCGGCGAACGTCTGGTCGACGGCACCGCCAGCGGCTTCCAGGCCGACGCGCCGCTGACACGCGCACAGTTTGCCGAGTATCTGATGGCCTGGGGCGTGCGCCAGACGCGTCCGCATGACGGCAGCGATCCATTTGTCGATCTGGGTAGCGCCTCGAACCTGGTACGCGCAGCGGCCACTGCGGTCAGCCGCAGCGGTCAGCTGATCATGACCCGATCGAGCGAATCCCTGCCGTTGCTGCCACTGGGCGGAACCAGCTTCGTGCCGACAGCACCGGTGACGCGCGAACAGGTTGCGTACGCGCTGGTGCAGGCCATCGGCCGCCAGGCCAACGCCGAATCCCATGCCGGCACGCCACTCACCGCGCCGGACGCTGACGGTAATCCCGTAGCGGTCGCGGATGCGGGCGACGTGGATCCGGCACTGCTGGGCCATCTGCAGGATGCACTGAATCTCGGCATCCTCAAGGCGGATTTCGTAGGCGGAGTCGCCACCATTTCGCCCAAACTGGCCGTCAGCCGCGGCGCCTATGCCGAGTACGCGGTCCGCACGTTCGCGATCGTGCCATTCCCGAACTGAGCGCGCAGGGATCGGCGCAGTCTCGCAGAGGCGGCCAAACAGAAGAATCGCCCCGATCCTTGAGGTCGGGGCGATTCGCGCATCAGGATTGACCGAGGTAGTCGAGTTTGCCGATCTCGACGCCGTTGTGGCGCAGAATCGCATAAGCTGTGGTCACGTGGAAGTAGACGTTCGGCAAGACGAAACCATTCAGGTAACTGAGACCGGTGAACTGGATGGGCCCGCTGCGCAGCTTCAATGTGACCTCACGCTGCTCGGATCCGTCGATCTGCTCCGGCCCGAAACCCTGCAGATAGTCCAGGGTCCGCGCGATGCGCGCCTGCAACTCGTCGAACGTCGACTCGGTATCCGAGTAGGACGGCGGTTCGTCACCGGCCAGACGCGCAGCACAGCCTTTGGCGGTGTCGGTCGCTATCTGGACCTGTCGCGTCAACGCAAACATGTCCGGATACAGACGGCTCTGCAGCAGCACCTGGGGATCGATCTTGCGCGCCTCGGCGTGCGCCTGAGCTTTGCGCAGGATCTGCGCCAGATTGCTCAAGGCGCGCTGCAGCGGCGGAATCGATTGCGTGTACATCGAAATACCGTGCGTCATGTCCCATCCTCCAATTGTTGCTGGATAGTGCGGTCAGACCGGTTTGTCGGCAACTTCGTCGGAGCCCCGGTTCAGGAACTGCATCAGACAAACACCGTGTCCGAACGGATCGCCGATCTGTGCGATGCGGCCCCGAGAATGCGTCTGCGGCATCAATGCCAGAACATCGACGTTGACGATCAGGTCCCTGCGACTGCACCGCTCAGACGCCCGACGACGAGCCGCTGTTGATGCGCAAACTGCGCGTCGCCAGAAACACCTCTCGCAGGAACCCAATGAGCGCGGCGATCAGTGACAGCATCGCCAGAATGAACAGAGCCGCCACCGGCACCGT
>JBFFJL010000343.1:0-4512 GCA_041555955.1 Nevskiaceae bacterium | reverse complement strand
CGTCGTCGAGCTGCGCCGCCCAGGCTTCCAGCGCCATGCGGCCACTGTCGGTGATCTTCTGCGCGCTGGCGTGACGCCGGATGGCCTGCGAGAAATCCCGTTCAGCGGTCGCTCCGGCCGCGCCGACTCCGCGAAACACTTCAAGCACCACGCTGCGAAAGACGCGGAAGGCGGCGCTGGCCGGCGCGGTCCCGGGGCCGGTGCTGGCACCGTTGCCGGGCCGGGTTGCCGTTGCCGCAGGGCGTCCGCCGGCTGCGCCGGCACTGCTGCGTGTGGGGTCGATGCCACGGTTCAGCAGTGCGCGATACAGGGCCATGCGGATTTCGTGGCGCTGCCGCGTCGGCAACATCAAGGTTGCAGCGACTTCGTTGACGTACTCGATCAGCGCATGCGGCTTGCCGGCGGCATAGCTGCGGTCCCACAGCGACAGGGCTGACTGCGTGTCGGCGTCGCCGAGCAGACCGCGAAAGCCGTCGGCCAGCGCATCGCGAATGCTGGGCGTCGAGGAATTCGGCGTTGCCATGGCTCAACCCTTGCCGCCGTGCAGGAGTTCTTTCTGAAACTCCGGATAGCCGATCTCATAGTGCTCGGTGAAGTCGAGTCCGCGTTGCTCGTGCAGGGTGTCGGCGCGCAGGCCGACCGTTTTTTTGAGCAGCCAGAACGTCAGGAATGCGGTCGGGAACGCCCAAGCCGCGGCCATGCCGATGCCGAGCAACTGGATCAGCACGCGATGCGGGTCGAACAGATCGTCAGCATAGAACAGCCCGGCGGCGAGCGTGCCCCAGGCCCCGCAAAAGGCATGCACTGGCACCGCGCCGACGACGTCGTCAATGCGCAGTCGGTCCAGCAGGTCGGCGCCCAGCACCATCAGCGGTCCGGCGACAAAACCGGTCAGCAGCGCGAATCCGGTCGGCATCGTCGCGCAGCCCGCGGTAATGGCGACCAGTCCGGCAACGGCGCCATTGACGGTGGTGGTCATCAGCACCGGGCGTCCGAGCAGGGCGAGACAGACGTAGACGCCGACCATGCCGGCGGCACCGGCCAGATGCGTGTTGACCAGAATGATGCCGACATCGGTGCTGGCGGCCAGTGTCGAGCCGCCGTTGAAGCCGAACCAGCCCAGCCACAGGATGAACACGCCGAGCGCGACAAAGGGCAGGTTGTGCCCCGGAATGATGCGCGGCGTGCCATCGGGGGCGAAGCGCCCCAGCCGTGGTCCGACCACGATCGCGCCGGCCAGTGCGCACCATCCGCCGACCGAATGCACCACGGTGGAGCCAGCGAAGTCGACAAAGCCCAGTTCGGCCAGCCAGCCCTTGCCCTCGAAGAAGCTGCCCCAGGCCCAGGAGCCGAAGACCGGATAGATCAGTGCAGTAATGATCACCGACGCCAGCACATACGGGCCGAAGCGCATGCGCTCGGCGACGGCCCCGGACACGATGGTCGCGGCGGTGGCAGCGAACATCGCCTGGAACAGCAGGAATACGGCTTCCGAGCCGGTCAGTGTTTCCGGCAGGAAATGACTGCTGCCGAACCATCCCGTCGGGTTGTTACCGAACATCAGCCCGAAGCCGATGACCCAGAAGGCGATCGCGCCGAAGCTGAGATCGGCCATGTTCTTCATGATCACGTTGGTGGTGTTCTTGGCGCGCGCGAAGCCGGCTTCCAGCAATGCGAATCCGGCCTGCATGAAGAACACCAGAGCCGACGCCACGCAGACCCAGGCAATGTCGCCCGCGTCTTCAAGTGTTCCGGCGAAAGCGCGCGTCGGCGCGAGCAGCAGCAGCAACATCCCGATGTGCAGTCTTTGCACGGTCCCACCCCATTGTGGAGGCACCCCAACGATGCCGGTCTGCGAAGGAAGCAAGGACAGGGCCAACTTGGTCGCGCTGCAGGCGGCACCGAGGCTGCGCCGGTTCGCGGATCGGGTTAACGTCAGCGCTTCGGGCTTGAGTTGTGGGGGAGCGATGAACCATAGCGACGATGCCAGCGCGACCGCTCCGGTGCCGGCAGACGCAGGCGGAGTGAGGGCTGACCCTCGGCAGATCATCACGCCGGACGCGTTTCGCGTGTGCGAGCACCTGTACGGGCTGCGACTGGCGAGTCCATGGCGCCGACTGGGTGCGATCCTGATCGATGCCGGAGTCGTTGGGCTGGTCTCGCAGGCTGGAGGGGTGCTGTTGGGCCTTGCCCTGGGTTTGATGGGCTGGGCCTGGTGGATCACGCGCAAGGCGCCCGAGGCGCCGCTTCCGACCCGAGTGCGCCGAGTCTTTCGGCTGGCCGCCGTGGTGGTATCGCTGGGCGTGGTGCTGTCGCTGCTGGGCGTGCCATCGGGTGACTACAAATTGTTCCTGGATGAGACCCCCGGCGAGGCTGGCCAGTCTCTGGATCTGAGTCCCGCCGACGGCGTCAGTTTTGCCGCCCAAGTTGCTGGGTTCATCCATTGCGCGGACGCGCCCTGCCGGCATGCACGGTTCCCTGCGGTCGTCGATGCGGCGGGACGCAGTCGCACTTCGGCCGAGGACCAGCGGGCGGTGCTGTCGGAACTGGCCGACAGCGCGACGGATGACGCGGCCGAGGTCGCGGCCTTGATGACGCTGGTGGATGGGCGGGTGGCCGCCAGCGCGCCGCCTCCGGCGGTGGATTCCGTATCGCCCCCGGAGCCGGATGCTGCCGAGCGCATGCTCACGGCGTTGCACGGGATCCTTGACGAAGTCGGTGCCAATTTCGGCTGGGGCGCGGTCTACTTCACCTTGTTGACGGTGTACTGGCAGGGTCAGACGCTGGGCAAGCGCTGGATGGGAATCCGTGTGGTCATGCTCAATGGACGACCGATCAGCGTCGCTGCGGCGTTCGAGCGCTACGGCGGCTATGCCGCGGGATTTGCCACCGGCTTGCTCGGCTTCCTGCAGGTGTTCTGGGACCCCAACCGCCAAGCCATCCACGACCGGATTGCATTTACCGCCGTGATCCGTTCGCCGGGCGCTTTGATACCGCCTAACGGCGCTGCTTCTTGACGGCGGCGCGACGCTGACCGCGGGATATAGCGAGTGAATTGAACGAGTGTTTGACAATCCGTCAGTAGCTTCGCATAGTCGTCCGCGAGGAGTACAACAGACGGAGCAGCCGTGTTCGGTAGACATCCGCGTCGCATCATTCTTCCGCGTGGCCCAGGCCCTGCGGCGCGCTGGAAGCAGCGCCCCGCGCAGACGCCGCGCTGGGTGCGCGTCGAGAAGATCGTCAATGAAGCCGCAGACGCGATCACCCTGGTGCTGGTGCCGGACGATGACCGACCGCTGCTGTTTCGCGCCGGCCAGTACCTGACGCACATCTTCGAAATCGACGGGCGCGACGAACGTCGCATCTACAGTCTGTCCAGCGCCGAAGGTGGCGCGCCGACCTGCACGATCCGTGTGCTGGCCGATGGCAGAGCGTCGCAGTTCATCGCGCACAAGCTGCGTGAGGGCGACCGCTATCGTGTGCTCGGGCCCGGCGGCGATTTCACCCTGGATTCCGCGCATCAAGGACCGCTGGTTTTTCTGGGTGCCGGCAGTGGCATGACGCCGGTGATCAGCCTGGTTGAAACGGCGCTGGCGACTGATTCGCAGCG
This sequence comes from Nevskiaceae bacterium, assembly GCA_041555955.1. Lineage (GTDB taxonomy): Bacteria > Pseudomonadota > Gammaproteobacteria > Nevskiales > Nevskiaceae > Solimonas. The sequence continues at coordinate 902 of JBFFJL010000343.1, read as the reverse complement.
CTCCGTGCGCGTGATCGAGGTGCAGCACGACCCGGCGCATGCACTGTTTCACACGCGTCGGCGCTCGCTGGCACAGAACCATCCAGGCCTGTCCTGGGACAGCGTCTTCACCGCCACCGAGGGGCGCCCGGATGCGGCGCGACTGGCTGGCCTGCTGCGTCCGGATGCCGATGCGCAGGTCTACCTGTGTGGGCCGCAGAGTCTGATGGACGCCGCCGAAGCCGGGCTGCAGACGACCGGCTTCGATCCGCAGCGCATCCGTCGCGAGCGCTTCGTCGCTGCGCCGCAGCATCGCCCACGCCCGACCCAGCCGGTGCCAATCGTATTCCAACGTTCGGCGCACAGCGTTGAGCAGCAGCCGGGCGAGTCCTTGCTGGATGCCGGACTGCGGGCCGGGCTCAAGCTGGAATTCAGCTGCACCGTCGGCGGCTGCGGGCATTGCAAGGTCCGCGTGCTGGACGGTGAGGTGCTGCTGGAAGAACCCAATTGTCTGACGCCCGAAGAGCGCGCCGCCGGCTACACCCTGGCGTGCTCGGCGTGTGCGACCACCCCGGTTACCGTCGACGCCTGACACAGCGCTGTTCGAGGAGAAGGACGCATGAGTGCAAGTACGATCACCCTGCCGCGAATGCTCGACGGTCTGCCGGGCAAGGCTCAGAACACGATTTATTCGGCGCTCGACAATCTGCGCGTGATGACCTCGGTCGGTAACGCCAAGGTGGCGGCGACGATGGCGCCGTCGGTGTTTCGTGGCCTGATTCTCGGTGCCGCGCGTGATGGTGACGCGGTGCAGATGCCGGCGCGGCACTCGACGCATTTCTCGCTGACCTACGGGGGCGAATTTCCCGAGATGTATGAGCTGTACCGTCGCGCGGTCGCGAATCAGTGGGACGGCGATCGTG
>JBFFJL010000342.1:0-4547 GCA_041555955.1 Nevskiaceae bacterium | reverse complement strand
GGCGGTTGCCGAGTTCAACAAGCTCAAGATGATGCCGCCGATGTCGGCCGAAGCCACGGTCGTGCGCAACTATCTGGACGTGCTGACCTCGGTGCCGTGGAAGAAGCGCAGCAAGACCCACATCGATCTGGAAGCCTGCCAGACCAAGCTGGACGAGGATCACTACGGTCTGGACAAGGTCAAGGAGCGCATCGTCGAGTATCTGGCGGTGCAGGCCCGCATGAAGAAGCTCAAGGGGCCGATCCTGTGCCTGGTCGGGCCGCCGGGCGTCGGCAAGACCTCGCTGGGCCGTTCGATCGCCGACGCCGTGAACCGCAAGTTCGTGCGCATGTCGCTGGGCGGCGTGCGCGACGAAGCCGAGATTCGTGGGCACCGCCGCACTTATATCGGCTCGATGCCGGGCAAGATCATCCAGAACATGAGCAAGGTCGGGGTCAGGAACCCGCTGTTCCTGCTGGATGAGATCGACAAGATGGCGATGGATTTCCGCGGCGATCCGTCGTCGGCGCTGCTCGAGGTGCTCGATCCGGAGCAGAACTCGACGTTCCAGGATCACTATCTGGAAGTCGAATACGATCTGTCGGACGTGATGTTCATCGCCACGGCCAACACGCTGAACATTCCGGGGCCGCTGCTCGATCGAATGGAGGTCATCCGTCTCCCGGGTTACACCGAAGACGAGAAGGTCGCGATCGCCAAGCAGTATCTGCTGCCCAAGCAGATGAAGAACAACGGCGTGCGCGACGGTGAGCTGAGCCTGGATGATGGCGCGCTGCAGACCATCGTGCGTCTGTATACGCGTGAGGCCGGTGTGCGCTCGCTGGAACGCCTGATCAGCAAGGTCTGCCGCAAGGTGGTGAAGGAGTTGCTGACCGACAAGGATGTCACCCGTATCGAGGTGACTCCGGACAACGTCGACAAGTATCTCGGCGTGCCGCAGTACCGCTATGGTCGCGCCGAGGAGAAGAATCAGATCGGACAGGTCACGGGCCTGGCCTGGACCGAGGTGGGTGGCGAGTTGCTGACGATCGAAGCGGCGCTGGCGCCGGGCAAGGGCAAGCTGACGCAGACCGGGTCGCTCGGCAATGTCATGCAGGAGTCGATCCAGGCGGCACTGACGGTGGTGCGTTCACGTTCGAAGGCGCTTGGTATCGATCCGAAGTTCTACGAGAGCAATGACATTCATGTGCACGTGCCGGAAGGTGCGACGCCCAAGGACGGGCCGTCCGCCGGCGTGGCGATGTGCACCGCGCTGGTGTCGGCACTGACGGAGATTCCGGTTCGTGCCGACGTTGCGATGACTGGCGAAATCACCTTGCGCGGTGAAGTGCTGCCGATTGGCGGCCTGAAGGAAAAGCTGCTGGCGGCACAGCGTGGCGGCATCAAGACGGTTTGCATTCCGCACGAGAACGTCAAGGACCTCGCCGACATTCCGGAAACGGTGAAGTCGACCTTGAACATCGAGCCGGTGCGCTGGATCGAAGAAGTGCTGAAGATCGCGCTCGAACGCGAGCCGGAACCGCGCGCCGAGAGTGCGGCTGTGGCCTCGGAGGCTTCCGAGGGTGCGGATGCGGATGCTGCACGCGCGCACTAAGCCGCCAGCACGGCCGTTGTGATTCGACCCGCCGCGCTACGCGCGGCGGGTTTTGTCTTTAAGTCCTGCTTCGAATGCGGGGCTACAGGCTGGTTTGTACGCGCAGACGACGGCCGGGGCGTAGCACGCTGCTTTCTGCCAGGTCGTTCCAGCGGCGCAGATCCTCGATGCTGACCCGGTAGTGCGTCGCGATCTGCCACAGCGAATCGCCCGGCTGGATCACGTGAACCACGACCTGTGGTCGCGCCGAGGGCATGAAGCGATGCGATCTGAGCGCGGCGAGAAGCCGGGCAGCCTCCGCGGTCGGCAATATCACGCCTTTTTTCCCTGTGGTGTTACGCAGATCGCCGAGGCCCGGGTTGAGCTGGCGTATCAGACTGTCGGAGATGCCGGCGGCCTGCGCTGCGGCGGACAGATCAATCGCGCTGCGCAACGGTACGATGGCTGTGGCCGGTTCGTCGGCGATGTCGGGCAGCGTGATGCCGAAGCGCTGTGGCTGTTCGATCAGCAGGCTGATCGCAGCCAGCCGTCGCACATGCTCGTAGGTTTCCTTTGGCAGCTTCAGTGCCCAGATGTTGGTAACGCCGGGCTGGGCCTTGAGGATGTTGGACAGATTGCCGAGGCCGACGTTGTAGGCGGCAATCGCCAGCCACCAGTCGCCGAAGTACTCATACATGTCGCTCAGATGGCCCAAAGCGGCGCGCGTGCTGGCGACGGGGTCGCGACGGGCGTCGTAATCGCGCGTGGTCTGCAGTCCGAAGATCGCACTGGTCGCGGGGACGAACTGCCACAGGCCGGCGGCCTGGCGCTGCGAGCGCGCGTGCGGGTCGAAGCCGGATTCGACGGCGGGCAGCAGTGCCAGCTCCAGCGGCATGCGGCGACGTTCGGTGGCTTCGACGATATGCCACAGGAACGGTTCGGAGCGTGCGAGCATCGCCTCGACCAGATCGGCGCGCTTGGCATAGGTCCGCGCGCGCGCAAGCGTTTCCGGCGTCTCGCGCTGATCCAGCTGCATGCCGCCGACAATGTGCGTCCAGATCGAAGGGCTGGCTGGCGCGGCCTGAGCGGCACCTCCCAGGCACAACGCGCAGCAAGCCGCTGCCGCGATCTTGCGAAGATTCTTGAAGAGCATTCCCAACCTCGTGTTCGCCGTTGTTGCGGTCGGTGGCGCTCCCCAGCACCAAGCGACACGGCAAGGCCGTGAATTTACGAGATCGCCAGGTGGATCGCAAAGCTGCGTCAGCCCTCGGTGCGCTCAGGTCGCCACGCGAAAGCCGTCTTTCCAGCGCCGCAGCTGCGTGAAGACGGATACGGCATTTGCGCAGGTCTGGCCGCTCCAGTGCTCGGCGGCCGCAGCCACTGCCGGGATGTCTGTGCGCAAAAACGGATTGATCTGCCGTTCCAGCGTCAAGTTTGTCGGCAGGCTCGGCTGCAGATGCTTGCGCAGTGACTCGACGTGGTCTCGGTGCGTGCGGATGTCGGCGTTATCCGGCTCGACTGCCAGCGCAAATGCCAGATTCGACAAGGTGTACTCGTGCGTGCAGTAAATACGGGTCTCCGCGGGCAGTGCCGCAAGACGCTGCAGCGAGGCGTGCATCTGTTCCGGCGTGCCTTCGAACAGGCGCCCGCAGCCAGCCGAGAACAAGGTGTCGCCGCAAAACAGCGAGGACAGCGCTGGCGCGTAGTACGCGATGTGCCCTGAAGTATGCCCCGGCACCGCCAGCACCTGAAATTCGACACCCAGCAATTGGAGCGTATCGCCATCATCCAGCGCCTGCGTCAGTCCGCCGATGCGGTCGCGCTCGGCACTGGGGCCATAAACCGGTACCGGCCAGCGTTTCACCAGCGCAGCGATTCCCGCGGTGTGGTCGGGATGATGGTGTGTGATCAGTATGGCGCTGAGCCGAAGCCCTGCAGTGTCCAGTGCGGCCTGTACCGGGGCGGCATCGCCGGGGTCGACGACCACCACTTCGGGACCGTCGCCAATCAGCCACAGATAATTGTCGACAAATGCGGGAATGGCACGAATCTGCATCGGCGTTAAGATGTCTGCAACCGTGGTCGAGTGAGGGTAGCACGTGATCTCATCCCGCCGTCATCCGCAGGGGGGGCGTCCGCTGGACCGTCAGGCTCTGGAGCTCTGGCGTGCGTCGCCGCGCGGTCAGCGCATGCTCGATATCGAACGCGATCAGCTCAGTCGCTATTTGCCGGATGTATTCGGGCGGCACGTGTTGCAGATTGGCAACTGGGGTGAGGGAGCGGCGTTGATCGCCAGTTCGGGAACCTTGCATCACGCGGTGCTGGGCACCGTGGCGGACGGTGCTGCAGCCATCGCTGATCCGCAGCAGCTTCCGATCGCGGCAAAAAGCGTCGACGCCGTGGTGTTGCCACACACGCTGGAGTTCACCCGCTCGCCGCACCCGGTGTTGCGCGAAGTCGATCGGGTGCTGAATGACCGAGGTCGCCTGTTCGTGCTCGGCTTCAACCCCTGGGGGTTGTGGCTGTGGCGCATGCGGCTCGGATTCGGTTCCCGCATGTTCCCGCCGGCCGGTCGCTTTTTCAGCGTCGGGCGCGTCGCCGACTGGCTGGAGTTGCTGGATTTCGAGGTCGCCGAAGTGCGTCGTTACGGCACCGGTTTTCCTTGGCTTTCTCCGCACACCATGGGCGGTCTGTGGTCCGTAGCCAGCGTGCTGGCGCCGCTGGCCGAGGCGTACATGATCGTGGCGCGCAAGCGGGTGTTGCCGATGAACTTCATCGGGCGAACACAGCGTGCACAGATCAAGCCGCTGGTTGGCATCGGGCTGCCCGCCGCGCAGCGGGACGCGCTGGATAACTCCGAAACCACGCCGCCCTGACGAAATCCGTACACTGCGGCCCATCATTCAGGCCGTCACCGTGGAACCGCGTTGAAACACGTCATTATTCATACCGATGGGGCCTGCAAGGGCAATCC
>JBFFJL010000341.1:0-4547 GCA_041555955.1 Nevskiaceae bacterium | reverse complement strand
GGGTCAACCTTATGGCTATGTGCTCGGGTATAATTATCTCGGAGGTCACAAAGGCACCCCCTGGCCGATGTTGGGCCCGGCGAATGCCGAGTGGGTATCACCTCAACGGTCCTTTGCAAAACCCTCGACGCCGCTGGTGACCGAGTTGAATGCCTGGTCTACCGATGAAATGATGACTTTGGCCCGCGTCAGACGCAGGCTGTGCGCCAGCACCTCCCCCCGCTGGTTATGGTTGATCATCGCCGCAATGGCGCCCAGCTTGACCGCCGCGGCAGCACAAACCAGCGACTCCGGCCGGTTGTCCAGCAGGATCGCAACCGCATCGCCACTACGCACGCCCGATTGCCGCAACACGTCGGCAATGCGGTTGGCCCAGGCATTGAACTCCGCATAGGTCCAGCTGCGGCCCTCAAATACCAGCGCGGAGTGGTCCGGTGTGGCGTCAGCCCAATGCTGCAGCCGCAGACCAATCGATCCAACCCGGTCCGGCTTGGCGCGGATCAATTGGTACAAACCACGGTTGATCGTCAGCGAATCCGGCAACGCGCCAGCAATGCCACGCAGCAGATCACGAAAACGAACCACGTCGCGCGCTTGAACGTCGCTCATGCGCACAACCCGGAAATTGGATTCGGTGTCATCAGACAGGCTCCCCCGCACGGAATCGTTTGAATCCGTCGACTGTCGGCGTTTACTGGGGATGATGCAATCGCCGCGATGACAGCCGCAGCTGTCGAGGCGGCGCGGCGTCGGGCAAACTCAAGCCGCTTGCGCGGTCAGCGGCACCGCCGCGGCGTTGCGACCCTGATGCAGGCAGCGCTCCAGCCAGCAGTACAGCAACTCCCGCGCAGCGTGATCCGGCTTCTGATTTGGCGTCTCTCGCTCCGCAACATCCAGTATGCGCAGCAGCACTTCATGCGTCAGTGCGTCAGGCTGCGCCATGCCCGACTGAATCAGCTCCGAACGGATCATCAGTCGGATCGGCTCCAGCAAACCCCGTAGTGGATGCCCCGGGGTCACGAAGGTCTCCCAGGGAATCGACGAACCCGGTATTGCACGCAGTGTTTCCAGAGCCACCGTCCAGAACACTTCGATCGCCAGTTCCAGGCGCTGCGGTCCCGGTCGCATTCCCGTAGTCACACGCAGCATGCGATTGCGCAGGCTTTCGAGAAAAGCACGCGGCGCAAGGCCTTGAGGGATGGTGAATTCGGAAGCGGACACCGGAGTACGCTCTGGCAGTGATTCGTTCAGGTGATCGGGTGATCATCTTGCGATGCCGCCGGGTTCGCTAGCACGACACTTGCGACAGAAGGGCGACCCGAAGCGGACCGACGGCAGTATCCGAATGGCTCAGTGCCCGCAATGAGCCCGACCGTTCAGAGCGCCAGACCCAACGCAGCATGCACTGGGTGAAAAATCCGGAGTCCGAAGCGACGCGCGGCCGATGTGCCTGCAGGCACATCATGAAATGACTCATTCGGCGGGCTCGCCGGGCACTCCACTGACGGACCACCCCCTGCCAATGAAAAAACTACACAAATCACTACACATCATCCATCAGCACGGCGGCTCAATTCGCATCTAATGGACACAAAAAACCCCGCATTTCTGCAGGGTTAGTTGTGCTTCCGGTCTGACTTGAAACACCTCGGAAGCGGTGTTGGCTGGGGGACTAGGATTCGAACCTAGATAGGCAGAGTCAGAGTCTGCAGTCCTACCGTTAGACGATCCCCCAATGAAACGGTGCACACTGAGCTGTGCTGTGGGTCTGCGATTATAACCCGCAGACCCACACCGATTCGAGACCGCAGGACGATTAACGCTTGGAGTACTGAGGTCCGCGACGGGCCTTGTGCAGACCGATCTTCTTACGCTCGACTTCACGCGCGTCACGGGTGACCAGACCCGCATCACGCAGCGGCTTACGCAGGTTCTCGTCGTAGTCGATCAGCGCACGGGTGATCCCATGACGGATCGCGCCAGCCTGGCCATTCGGGCCGCCGCCGGCAACGGTGATCTTCAGGTCGAAGCGGTCAAGCGATTCGGAAATCTCGAGCGGCTGGCGAACCAGCATGCGCGAGGTTTCACGACCGAAATAGTCTTCGACGGTCTTGTTGTTGATGGTGATGTCGCCCTTACCGGGCTTCAGGAACACACGTGCCGTTGCAGTTTTGCGGCGGCCGGTGCCGTACTTGTAGTCGACGTTCTTGGACATTGAGCTGGACCGGATCAGAAGTTGAGAACCTGGGGCTGCTGAGCGGTATGCGGATGCTCGGCACCGGCATAAACCTTCAGCTTGCGGAACTGCGCGTAGCCCAGCGGGCCCTTCGGCAGCATGCCCTTGACTGCTCGCTCGATCGCGCGCTCGGGGTACTTTTCAAGCACCTCTTCCAGCGTTTCGCTGCGGATGCCGCCCGGGTACTCGGTGTGACGGTAGTACACCTTGCCCTTGAGCTTGTTACCGGTGGCTTTCACCTTTTCTGCATTGACGACGACAATGTAGTCGCCGGTATCGCAGTTGGGGGTGTATTCGGGCTTGTGCTTGCCGCGCAGGCGGCGAGCGACTTCCGTGGCCAGCCGGCCGAGTGCCTTGTCCGTTGCGTCAATCACGTACCAGTCGCGCTTGACGGTTTCAGACTTCGCGAAGACAGTCTTCATCGGTCCTATCCAATCGTTAGTTATAGTTCAGTTGGGCGCCCCACAGGACGCACAACCTCGAAAAAGGTCGCGGATTGTATCCGCCGCGCGCAACGGACGCAAGGCGCCCGATAATCGCCACTCCTGCTGCAGGACACGCATCTTGAACGACGCAATGGTCGAAACCGAGGGACTGCTGCGGCGCCGGCTGGGCCTGGCCCTGGGGCCTGCGCTGGCTCTGGCCATTTACGCCGCAATCCCCGCCACCGGCGATGCCGCCTTGACCGAGGCCGGTCGCGCCACCGCTGCGGTCGGCGTACTGATGGCCTGCTGGTGGCTGACCGAGGCCCTGCCCCTGCCGGTCACGGCATTGTTGCCGCTGGCGCTGTTCCCGCTGCTGGATGTGACGCCGATCGCAACCACCGCGCGGCCTTACGCCGACAGCGTAATCTTCCTGTTCATGGGCGGATTCATGCTGGGACTGGCGATGGAACGCTGGGGCCTGCATCGCAGGCTCGCACTGTCGATCATTCTCGCCGTCGGCACTGCACCGCGACGCCTGATTGCCGGGTTCATGATCGCCACGGCGTTCCTGAGCATGTGGATCTCCAACACCGCAACCACGATCATTCTGCTGCCAGTGGCGCAGAGCGTCGTCACCCTGCTGCTGGATCGCGACGATGTGGACCCGGCGTCTGCGCGACGCTTCGCCACCTGCCTGACCTTGTCGATTGCATACAGCGCATCGATCGGCGGCGCCGGCACCCTGATCGGGTCGCCCCCCAATCTGGTCGTTGCCAGCTATGCGTCGCAGCAGTTGCAGTGCCAAATTGGCATGTTGGACTGGATGCGCTTTGGCATCCCCTCCATCCTGCTGATGCTGCCGCTGGCCTGGTTCTACCTGACCCGGATCGCATTTCCATTCGATGCCCATGCCATCCCCGGTGGGCGCGAACAGGTCCGCGCGGCACTGCGCACACTGGGGCCGATGCAGCGCGGCGAAAAGGTCGTCGCCGCGGTGTTTGCCTTGACCGCGCTGGCATGGATGCTGCGCCCGCAGCTCGCGGTGTGGATCGGGCTTCCCGGCCTCAGCGACACCGGCATCGCAATCATCGCCGCCAGCTTGCTGTTCCTGATCCCGGCCCGCCCAGGGCAAGCCGCCCTGGATTGGGATACTGCGGTGCGCCTGCCGTGGGGAGTCCTGCTGCTGTTTGGCGGCGGGCTGAGTCTCGCCGCTGCAGTGTCCACGCATCACGTCGATCAGTTTATTGCGGGAACCTTGAGCGGATTGGGTCACCTGCCTCCGCTGGCACTACTGATCGCCGTCGTCACCCTGGTGATCTTCGTGACCGAACTGACCAGCAACACCGCCGTCGCAACCACATTTGCGCCCATCCTGGCCGTGGTCGCCCTCGGACTGGGCGTATCCCCCATGCTGGCCCTGCTGGCGATCGGCATCGGCGCCAACTACGCCTTCATGATGCCCGTGGCGACACCACCCAACGCGATCGTGTTTGCCTCAGGCCGCGTGACGATCGGACAAATGGCGCGCGCCGGACTGGCACTCAATCTGTTCGCAATTATCGTCGTGACCGGCCTGGTTTACTGGGCCGCGCCAGGGCTGTGCAAAGCTTAGACACTTGGCCTAATGGCCCGGCAAGCCAAGCTTCGGTCGTTCAGTGGACCTCCCGAAGCAGACATCGCTGGCTCGCCACCCTCGCGATGTGCCCCGGGTCGCTGCCGCGCCCGTGAACGCCTCGTCAGGAGGTCAACTGGACTTCTCAGAGCAAGCATCGTTGGCTCGCTACGCTCGCATTTCGCCCCTGGGCGCTGCCGCACCCGTGAACACCCCGCAGGGAAGTCCACTGGACTTCCCTGCGGGGTGCGTTCACCCCCCAAAGTTGATTTTG
>JBFFJL010000340.1:0-4598 GCA_041555955.1 Nevskiaceae bacterium | reverse complement strand
GACCGCCGCGCTGGCGCGTCGGGGCCCCGATGGTGCGGGTCTGTTCCAGATGGGTCCGCTGGCGGTCGGGCAAAGACGGCTGCGCATCATGGACTTGTCCGAGCACGCGCAGCAGCCCATGGTCGACAACGCGCTGGGGCTCGGCATCGTCTTCAACGGCGCGGTCTACAACCACCCGGAACTGCGCGCCGAGCTCAAGGGCCTGGGGTATTCGTTCTGGTCCGAAGGCGATACCGAGGTGCTGCTGAAGGCCTATCACTGCTGGGGCGCGCAGTTCGTGCAACGCTTGCACGGCATGTTCGCATTCGCGATCTGGGAACGCGATTCCGGCCGTATGCTGCTGGCGCGCGATCGTCTCGGCATCAAGCCGTTGTATTGGACGCGCAAGGGCGCACGGCTGCGTTTCGCCTCGACCCTGCCGGCGCTGCTGCAGGCCGGCGACATTGATCGCGAGATTGATCCGGTCGCGCTGCATCACTATCTGCATTTCCATGCCGTGGTGCCGGCGCCGCACACGATCCTGCAGGGTGTACGCAAGCTGGCGCCGGCGACGCTGATGTTCGTCGAAGCCGATGGCAAGATGCGCGAGGAAATCTACTGGACGCCGACGTTCGAACGCGATGCCGCCGACGAAGCGCGCAGCTTCGAGGACTGGCGTGACCTGACCCTGGACGCACTGCGCCTCGCGGTGAAGCGGCGTCTGGTGTCGGACGAGCCGGTCGGCGCGCTGCTGTCAGGCGGGGTCGACTCCAGCCTGATTGTCGGTCTGATGGCTGAGGCCGGATCGAATCTGCGCACCTACTCTATCGGTTTCGAGGATGTCGGTAGCGAGGCCGGCAACGAGTTCAAGTATTCGGACATCGTTGCCGAGCACTACGCCACCGATCACGAAAAGATCTTCATCGACAGCCGCACCTTGCTGCCGCGTCTGCCTGAGGCGATCGCGGCGATGAGCGAGCCGATGGTGTCGCATGACTGCGTTGCGTTCTATCTGCTGTCTGAAGCGGTGTCCAGGCACAGCAAGGTGGTGCAGAGCGGCCAGGGCGCGGATGAAGTCTTTGGTGGCTATCACTGGTATCCGCCAATGATGCAGACCGCCGATGCTCTGGAGAGCTACCGCAAGGCGTTCTTCGATCGCACGCAGGCCGAATATGCGCAGGTGGTCGATCCGCGTTTTGTCGGTGCCGATCATTCGCTGGAATTCGTACGCGCACATTTCGCGCAGCCGCATGCACCGCAGGCAATCGACAAGGCGCTGCGTCTGGATACGAACATCATGCTGGTCGACGATCCGGTCAAGCGCGTCGACAACATGACCATGGCCTGGGGCCTCGAAGCCCGCGTGCCGTTTCTCGATCACGAGCTGGTGGAGCTGGCCGCGCGTACGCCGGGTCGGCACAAGATCGCGCCGGATCAGCCGGAAGTCGGCGGCAAGTACGTGCTGAAGGAAGCCGCACGCAAGGTCATTCCGGCCGCGGTGATCGACCGGCCCAAGGGCTACTTCGCGGTGCCGGCGCTGAAATATCTGCAGGGCGATTTTCTCGATTACGCGCGCGCGCTGCTGGATGCACCGGTTGCGCGTGAGCGCCAGCTGTTTCAACGCAGTTACATCGAAATGCTGTATCAGGATCCCGAGGCGCATATCACGCCGTTGCGCGGGTCCAAGCTATGGCAACTCGCGGCGCTGGAAGGCTGGCTGCAGGCGCACAAGGTTTAGGAGCACCGGCATGACCAAGAAAAAGACGGGTGGTGCTTCGCGCGGTCGCGCAAAGGATCGTGATGCGGTGATTGGGCCGTCGAGCCTGGCGCATCACCGACCGGCGTTCGCTGACGAAGCGGATCAGCCGAACCGGCAGGATGTGGCGCTGGAGTGCGGCTGGGGCAAGCTGATCCTCGCGCACACCTACGCGCAGCCCGAGGACGTCGCCCGAGAAGTCCAGGGCGAACGTGCCGGTGCGCGCAACATCGCGATCTATGTGCGCGACCCGCATGTGATCCTGGCGCAGTCCCCGCAGCAACTGTTTCTGGATCCGTCGCACACGTTTCGATTGGCGCTGCAGACCTTCGCGATCCCCGATGAAGGCGCGCTGGCCTACCGCATCCGTCGCCTGAATTCGATGGAGGATGCAGAGGCGATCAACCGCATCTATCTGGCGCGGCAGATGGTGCCGGCGGACCCCGGCTTTCTGTGGACGCATCGCGACTCGCCCAACATCACCTACCTGGTTGCCGAAGATCCGGCGAGCGGCACGATCCTCGGCACCGTCACCGGCGTTGATCATGTGCATGCCTTCGGCGATCCGGAAGGCGGTTCCAGCCTCTGGTGTCTGGCGGTCGATCCGGGGGCGACGATGCCCGGAATCGGTCAGGCGCTGGTGTGCCATCTGGCCGAACATTTCCGCCAGCGCGGTCGCGCGTTCATGGACCTGTCGGTGATGCACAACAACGAACAGGCGATCGCGCTGTACGAAAAGCTGGGCTTCGAGCGGGTGCCGGTGTTCGCGATCAAGCGCAAGAACGCGATCAACGAACGCTTGTTCACCAGCCCGGCCCCACAGGACGACGAGCTCAATATCTACGCGCGGATCATCGTCAATGCGGCGCGGCGCCGTGGCGTCGACGTCGAGATTCTCGACGCGGCCGCCGGCTATTTCCGCATGACGCTGGGCGGACGTTCGGTGACCTGCAGGGAGTCGCTGTCCGAGCTGACGACTGCGATCGCGATGTCGCGCTGCCAGGACAAACGCGTGACGCAGCGCATTCTGTCGGCAGCGGGTCTTGCCGTGCCGGAGCAACGCGAGGCCGACGGCAGCGACGACGACATCGCCTTTCTGCAGCAGTACGGCGCCGTGGTGGTCAAGCCCTCCGATGGCGAACAGGGGCAGGGCATCAGCGTTGATCTGCGCGACGCCGACGACATGCGTGAGGCGATCGAACGCGCGCGTCAGTTCGATAGCACGGTGCTGATCGAGCGCTATTGTCCGGGACAGGATCTGCGCATTGTCGTGATCGGCTACAAGGTGGTTGCCGCCGCGCTGCGCAAGCCGCCGATGATCACTGGAGATGGTCAGCACTGTGTGCGCGATCTGATCGCCAAGCTGTCGCGGCGTCGCGCTGCGGCAACCGGTGGCGAGTCGACGATCCCGATGGATGCCGAGACTGAACGCTGCGTGCGTCTGGCCGGATACACCATGGATACGGTGCTGGATGAAGGTGTCGAACTGGCGGTGCGCAAGACCGCCAATCTGCACACCGGCGGCACCTTGCACGATGTCACGCATTTTCTGCATCCGCGTTTGTGCGCGGCCGCGGTGGACGCCGCCAAGGCGCTGGAGATTCCGGTCACCGGACTGGATTTTTTGGTGCGATCGCCAGCGCTGTCTGACTACGTCATTGTCGAAGCCAATGAGCGTCCGGGGCTGGCCAACCACGAGCCGCACCCGACTGCCGAACGCTTCCTCGATTTTATGTTCCCATTCAGCATCACCCGCGAGACGACCTATGCCGAAGACGCAGAAACTGCCCATTGATGCCCAGTACCTGCGGCAGACGATGATGGAGCTGCTGGCGATTCCCAGCCCGGTCGGGCTGACCGATGAAGTGGTGCACTACACCTGCGGCAAACTCGATGAACTGGGCGTGCCGTACGAAATCACGCGACGTGGTGCGATCCGCGCGACGATCAAGGGCGAGACCGATCGCCCGGCCTGCGCGGTCGTGGCGCATCTGGATACCTTGGGCGCGACGGTGCGTTCGCTCAAGCCCAACGGCCGCCTGTCGATGCTGCCGCTCGGCACCTGGTCCAGCCGCTTTGCCGAAGGCGCGCGCGTCACCCTGTTCACCGATCACAGTTCCTACCGCGGCACCGTGTTGCCGTTGATGGCCTCGGGTCATGCGTTCAACGACGGCGTCGATACCCAACCGATCTCCTGGGATCACGTCGAACTGCGCATCGACGAGTACGCGCAGAGCACCGAAGCGCTGCAGCAGCTCGGCATCAACGTCGGGGATTTCATCGCGATTGATCCGCAGCCGGAGATTCACGAGAACGGCTATATCTCGTCGCGCCACCTTGACGACAAGGCCGGTGTCGCTGCGCTGCTGGCGGCGGTCAAGGCCATCGTCGAATCCGGCGTGACCCTGCCGGTCTACTTCCATCCGATGTTCACGGTGACCGAGGAAGTCGGCTTCGGCGCTTCCGCGATCCTCGACGACAAGATCAGCGAGATGATCGGCATCGACATCGCGATTCCGGCGCCGGGCCAGAACTCGCGCGAGCACGGCGTGACGATCGCCATCTGCGATTCCAGCGGCCCGTTCGACTATCACCTGACGCGCGAGCTGATCGGCCTGTGCCAGAAGCACGGTGTCGATCATCAGCGTGACGTGTTCCCGTACTACTTCTCGGATTCCGCCGCGGCCTTGCGCGCCGGCTTCGACATCCGCCATGCGCTGATCGGCTTCGGTGCGGACTCGTCACATGGCTACGAGCGCACGCACCTGTCGGCGCTGACTGCGATCGCCGAGCTGCTGTCGCTGTACGCGCAGAACGGTCCGGTGATCGCGCGTGATCGCAAGGTGGTTGGGTCGATCGAGGG
>JBFFJL010000339.1:0-4600 GCA_041555955.1 Nevskiaceae bacterium | reverse complement strand
TTCGCCTTCGCCGGCAACGCGCAGCAGAACGCGCTGACGCCATTCGATCCCGACAGCGTGCCGACGCAGGCGCCGGGGCAGGTGTTCTACGTGCGCGACCTTGATCACGACGAACTGTATGCGCCGACCCAGGTGCCGCTGCGGCGCACCGATGTGCAGCACAGCGCACACTTCGGTCTGGGCACGGTGCGTTATCAGGCGCAAGCGACGGGTCTGGCCATGACGCTCGATGCCTGGATCGCGCCGGATGCGCCGCTGCAGTTGCGACGCTTCGAAGTCCGCAACGCCGGCACGACGCCGCGCAAGCTGCAGCTGGCGAGCTACAGCCAGATCGTGCTGGCAGAAACGCCAGCGGACAGCCGTGGCGCGCTGCAGGTGCTCGACGCCGCGCAGGGCAGTCTGCTGTTCCGGCGTGCCGATAACGATTTCGAACGCGGCTGGGCGTTTGTCGCCACCAGTCTCGATGCGCCACAGGTGCTCAGTGATCGTGCGACCTTCCTCGGCGCCGCTGGCGATCTGGCGCGGCCGCAGGCGCTGAGCGCCAACCAGGCAACTCACGTGGCCGGTGCAGCTGCGGCTGACGCGGACCGCGTGGCAGTGTTCATGCAGGACATCGTGCTCGCGCCCGGCGAGATTTTTGTCTACACGCTGGCGATGGGGCAGTGCACCGAACTCAAGGCCGCACAGCTACTCGCGGCGCGCTATCGCGATCTGGGTGCTGTGCATGCGAGCCAGCAGCGCAATCGCGAACACTGGGATGCACTGCTCGGCGGTCTGCGCGTAAAGACCACGCGGCCGGAGATTGATCGGCTGATCAACGACTGGCTGCCGTATCAGATTCTGACCGCGCGGCTGTGGGGACGCACCGGCCCGAACCAGCGCAGCGGCGCCTGGGGCTTCCGCGATCAGCTGCAGGATGTGCTGCCGCTGACGCGGCTGGCGCCACAGCTGGCGCGCGAGCAGATTCTGCTGCACGCCGCGCAGCAGTTCGTCGAAGGCGACGTGCCGAAGTGGTGGCATCGCGCGGCTGCCGGCGACACCGGCATCTGTGTGCGCACCGCCGCGTCGGACCCGCATCTGTGGCTGCCCTACGTGACGGCGAGCTACATCGAAACCAGCGGCGACGCCGCGGTGCTGGATGAGGATCTGCGCTATCTCGAAGCGCGTCCGCTGCCGGCCGGGCAGGAGGGCGTGTTCTTTGCGCCTCGCCCGTCGCGCGAACATGGTTCGCTGTACGAGCATTGCCAGCGTGCGCTGGACTGGAGCTGGCAGCGTCGCGGCCGCAGTGGCTTGCCGCTGCTGGGTTCGGGCGACTGGAACGACGGCCTCGACGCGCCCGGACTCAAGGGCAAGGCCGAGAGTGTCTGGCTCGGCCTGTTCCTGCATCGTGTGCTGCTGGATTTCGCTGCCGTCGCCCAACGCCGCGGCGATGCCGCCGAAGCCGAGCTGCGCACCGCGCAGGCCGAGCAGCTGCGCGCGCCGATCGAGGCGATGTGGCGGTCCGATCACTATCTGCGTGCCAGCACCGACGACGGCGGCACGCTCGACTACGTCAGCGCACTGATGAGCGCGTGGCCGGCGCTGTCCGGCGCGGTGCCGTCGGCGCAGGCACGTGCGGCGCTGGAGTCGCGTCTGGGCGCGCTGGAACGCGACGCGCGCGTGCTGTTGCTGGCGCCGCCGTTCGATGAACACTCGCAGCCGTATCCCGGCCGTATCGCCGAATACCCGCCCGGCGTGCGCGAGAACGGCGGCCAGTATTCGCACGGCGCGTCGTGGCTGGTCGACGCCTATGTGGAACTTGCGCAGCAGTCGGATGACGCGGGCGATGCAGCCGAGGCGCAGCGCTGTCGCGAACGCGCACTGGCGTTGTGGGTGAAGATCTCGCCGCTAAGCAAGGCGGGCGATCCCGCCTACGGTCTGGCCCCGCACCAGCAACCCGCCGACGTCTACGACGGCGAAGGGCACGCCGGCCGCGGTGGCTGGAGCTGGTACACCGGCGCCGCCGCACGCATGCTCGATGCGATGCACGCGCTGCTGGGCATCGAGGTGCGCGACGGCGAGCTGCTTCTGGCGCCGCACGCGAACCAGACGGTCGGCGACTTGAAGCTGCTGCGGGTCGACTACCGCGGGGCGGTGCAGGTCACCAAGGGAAACACTGATTAATTGTCGCGAGCGAAAGCAGGTCGCGTTTCGCCGGAGCACAGATGTTTGGCCACCTGGGCGGGACTGACTCGATGTCAGTCCCGCTTGAGCCAAACATGGAGTGTATTGAAATACATGAGGATTGCGAGCACCGCCGAAACGCGAGATGCCGAGCGATGTAGATTAATCAGCGTTTCCCAAGGTCTGAAACCAGGGTTCAGACCTTGGTGAACATTCGGGCCGGGTATCCGGCGCGTGGATCCGGTCAGCAGATCGAGCGAGGCGGGCAGGTCCTTGCGCAAGGCCGTCGTCACGAGGGTTGTTCCAGCCGCCCCGCAAACAATCGATAGAGGGCGGGCAGGACGAGCAGCGTGAGCAGCGTCGACGACAGGATGCCTCCGATCACGACGGTCGCGAGCGGACGCTGCACCTCGGAACCGATCCCCGAGTTGAACGCCATGGGCACGAAGCCGAGGGCGGCGACCAGCGCCGTCATCAGCACCGGACGCAGGCGCGTCAGTGCGCCCTCGCGAATCGCATCGTCGAGCGGGCGGCCTTCATGACGCAGACTGCGAATGAAGCTGATCATCACCAGGCCATTGAGCACGGCGACACCGGACAGCGCGATGAAGCCGACGCCGGCGGAGATCGACAGCGGGATGTCGCGCAGCCACAGCGCGGCAACGCCGCCGGTCAGCGCCAGCGGCACGCCGGTAAAGATCAGCAGCGCATCGCGGATCGAACCGAAGGCGAGCCACAGCAGCCCCATGATCAGCGCAAGTGTCAGCGGAACGACGATGGCCAGCCGGCGACTGGCCGACTGCAGCTGCTCGAAGGTTCCGCCGTAGTCCACCCAGTAGCCGGCGGGCAGTTCGGCGTCGCCGGCGATGCGCTCGCGCAACTCGGTGATGAAGCCGCCGAGATCGCGGCCACGGACGTTGGCGGTGACGACGACGCGGCGTTTGCCGTTCTCGCGGTTGATCTGGTTCGGGCCTGGCGCGAAGACCAGATCAGCGACTTCGCCAAGCGGTACGTAGCCGGCGTCCGGCAGCGGCACCGGCAGGCGTCCGATTGCATCGAGGTCCTCGCGCAAGGTCTCCGGCAGACGGATCACGATGTCGTGTCGACGGTCGCCGTCGAAGATCATGCCCGCCGGCTGGCCACCATAGGCCGCCGAGACGACCGACTGCAGTGCGGCGACATCGAGCCCGTAGCGTGCGAGCTGTTCGCGCCGAGGCAGCACGCTGAGCACGGGCAGGCCGGTCACCTGTTCCAGCGCCACGTCCTGCGCTCCGGCCACGCCGGCGACGACGCCTTCGAGCTGCGCACCGATGCTGGCGAGTGTTTCTAGATCGTCGCCGTAAACCTTCACTGCGACATCGGCGCGGACGCCGGACAGCAGCTCGTTGAAGCGCATCTGGATCGGCTGCGTGAACTCGTAGTTGTTGCCCGGGATCGGGCGCACGGCCGCTTCAAGTTCCGCGACGACCTGAGCCTTCGGCTTGCGCGGATCGGGCCAGTCGGCGCGATTCTTGAGGAAGATGAAGTTGTCGGCGACCGACGGCGGCATCGGGTCGGTTGCGATATCCGCCGTGCCGATCTTGGCGACGATGTGGTCCACTTCGGGCAGCGTCCTCACCGCGGCTTCGAGTTGAGCCTGCATGCCGACCGCCTGGCTCAGGCTGGTGCCGGGGATGCGCAGGGCGTGCATGGCGATGTCGCCCTCGTCGAGGCTCGGCAGAAACTCCGAGCCCATGCGTGCCGCGAGCGCGCCCGCGGCGATGACGAGCAGCGCGGCCAGGACCGCCACTGCATGGCGTGCGCGCAGGCTCGCAGTGAGCAGCGGCGCATACGCCTGCTGCGCCCAGCGCATGATGCGGACTTCGCGATGGGTGCGGGGCTGCGGTACGAACAGCGCGACGGCCGCCGGGACCGCGGTGACCGACAGCATCATTGCGACGACCAGCGCCATCACCACGGTCTGCGCCATCGGGTGGAACATCTTCCCTTCGACACCGCTGAGCGTGAGTATCGGCAGGTAGACGACGGTGATGATGAAGACGCCGAACAGCGCCGGCCGGATCACGTCGTGAGTCGCCTCATACACCACACGCAGGCGCTCGCGCAGCGACAGGCGCGGCCCCGATTCCGACGCCAGCGCCAACCGTCTCAGGCAGTTCTCGACGATGATCACGGCCCCGTCGACGATCAGGCCGAAGTCGAGTGCGCCGAGGCTCATCAGATTGGCCGAGATCCCGCTCCGGACCATGCCGGTGATCGTCAGCAGCATCGTCAACGGGATCACCATGGCCGTGAGCAGCGCCGCACGCAGGTTGCCGAGCAGCAGAAACAGCACGGCGATCACCAGCAGGGCGCCCTCGACGAGGTTTTTGGCGACCGTCCGCAAAGTCTTGTCGACGAGCGTCGTGCGGTCGTACGCCGTCACGACCTTGATCCC
>JBFFJL010000338.1:0-4609 GCA_041555955.1 Nevskiaceae bacterium | reverse complement strand
GCGTCAGCAGGTTGTCCCGAATGCCCAACTCACGGGCGACCTGAGCGCAACTGACACCGGGCTGGCGGGCCTGCTCAACGGCCCCGCGCTTGAACTCTGGACTGAACTTCCTTCGCTTCGACATGAACACTCCTTGCGGCCATTATCGGCCTTCTCGAAAGTGTCCGAGTCATCGGGGTAGAACCCCTGCTGGCGCCGAGAGAAAGCGAGGGTCGCGCCACCGTCTTGGAGTGGCTCAAGAAGCCGCCAAGCGGCCGAGGGCCGCGATCACGAGCCAATGTCAGTGAGAAGGTTGCGTTCCTCAAGGAACTCGGCGTTACCAGGACAATTATTCGAGGCATTCCGGTCGAGCGGGTGAAAGGGTACGCACGAGCGTTTGCAAGCAGGAAGCCGTCCCGCATCGAGCGACTCACCGATCCGCTCAGAGCGCTGGAACTGGTCTCTTTCCTCTGGCACACGCTGATGCGAAACACCGACCTCGTCATTCAAATGTCCAGGAAGGCTTTCTCCTCGCTCAAGACGACGCTGAGGACCGAAGTCGGCGAGTTGCGGGCTGCTTCTGCGCTTGAACTGATGAAGGGCATCGAAGAGATCAAAGGGGTTATGGAAAGGGATGACCTCGACCTCGACTCGACGCGCCAACGCACCTTGGAAATTATCTCCCGCTTCATCGGCACTGTGAATTCGAATAAGAATGAGGCAACCCGCGAGCTCCTGGCCAAGCAACATCATCAGGTCGAGAGTCTCATGCGGCCCTTGGTTGCCCTCGACATCGAGAGCGATCAGGACGGCGTAGCCATTCGGTCAGTGGAGGCGGTGCGAGACCTGTTCGATGCCAAGAAGAGGCGCCTGCCGCCCGGCGTAAAAGCGCCTTGCAAAGGCCTCTGGGAAAAGCTCGTTAATCAGAACGAGGATTCGGAGGCGGCTTACTACGCATTTGTCGCGGCAGCCCTCGAGGAAACGCACCGCGCGTTGCGGCGTGGCGAGTTGTACGTTTCGCACAGCGAAGAACACCGCGGGCGTGACGAACTTCTGATCTCGCCTGAGGCTTGGCCGAAGCAACGCCTGCGCTTCTATTCGGAGCTGAATCATCCGACCCGCGCAGACGAGTTCCTGGCGCCGTATCTCCAGCAGCTTCCGATCAAACTTAAGGAAATGGCGGAGGCATGCGCGGCTGGCGACTTCGAGATTGACCGGACGAGGATGAGCATTTCCCCGGTCAAGGCCGAACTGCGCCCGGCTGGATACAAGGACTACAAGCACGCATTGGCTGCTGAGATGGGCCCGATACAGCTGCCCGAGCTGATTTTGAAGATCGATGCAGAAACTCGCTTCTCATGGCAGTTGTTGGGACGGCCGCCGAGGGACAAGGTCGAGTTGATTACTGTCTACGCTGCACTGCTCGTGAACGGGACAAACCTCAGTGCGAAGGCGGTTTCGATGATGACCCCTGGCCTGACTGCCGAGCAGATCATTGCGATGATGGTCTTGATTGAGCCGTCGAAGAATATTCGTGCGGCGAACGCGGCGGTGCTCGAGTTCATGCTGCGACACAAGGTAGTTGCGGAGTGGCGCGCGGAGGACTGGGCATCCTCTGACATGATGAGCCTCGAAACGTCACGTCGTCTTCAGAATGCGCGCATGGATCCGCGCCTCAGGACGCCAGCGATTGGTACCTACACCCACGTGTCGGGCCGTTGGGGAATCCTGTACGACCGACCCATTGTGGTGGGAAAACGGCAGGCCGGGTATGCAATCGAAGGGCATCTGCGCCAATACTCCGAAAAGCTCCAGTACCTGGCTGTTGACACTCACGGCTACACGAATTTTGCAATCGCGCTTGCGAAGCTTCTGCGACTTGATTTGTTCCCGCGCATTCGCGATCTGGACGAGAGGAAGCTGCTCGTGCCTTATGGCACCGAAGTGCCGGAAATCCTCAAGCCGGTTACGAAATTCATCTCCCTGAAGGCATTTATCAAGAATTACGACCAATTCATGCGCGTGGCGGGATCCGTCAAGGACGGTACGCTCACGGCCATACTGGCCTGCGAGAAGTTTGGCTCAGACGCCGTGGGTGACGGGGTTCGCGAAGCCGGAGACCAGTTGGGGAAACTCCTGAGAACTCTGTTCTTGTGTGACTACTACACAAAGCCGGATTTCCGCCGGGAGCTCCACCGTGTGCTCAGCCGCGGCGAGTCCGTCCATGTCCTGCAACGAGCGATCTACTCCGGACGTATGCCGCATCAGAAGGGCCGGACCGACGAGGCGCTCGAGGCTATCTCTGGCAGCCTGACGCTTCTGACGAATCTCGTCATGACTTGGACGACTCAACAGATTCAGGCGGCCTCCGAGCGCTTGGCGAAGAGTGGAATTCCCGCGCCTCCCGGCGTTCTGATGCACATCGGCCCGGCCCGCCTCTGGAACGTCAATCTGCGTGGTACCCTGCATTGGCCTATCGACACCTATGCCGACAGGATCCTCGCTGGCACGGTGCGTGGCCGGGCACGGCTTGGCGAGGGCGCTTCGCAGCGGTGAGGGGAAATCAACAGCGAGTGGCTTGTTGGACGCTCGCTGCGCAGCGTCATGAAGCGAAGCTCGGGCCCGAGTGCCGCCTGCTTCTTCACCAGGGCCAGAGCGACCTGACGCGATGTAGAAGTTGGAGTCCCAGCGCACGAAGCGTAGTCCACAAACCCACATGCTGTTGCGCGAAATCATCGGCTTGGGCATTCATTTGTGCAATGTACGCGTCCCTCGTGCGCAGATCCCGCTGCTTGACCGCCTCGATCGCTTTGGCGCCCATTGGGCCGGCCTCGATTACGCGGTTGTTTCGAATCACGTAGTGGGACTGGCATGCGTACTTCCAGTTGCCCACTGAGGGATAAAGGCTCACCGTCCCGTCCGGATTCTTGGTGAGCTGCCACTTTGCGGGGCTGAGCTTGTTATAGACATCCTCACCGCAGCCGCAACAGCACTTGTGCGCCGTGAGGGCGAATTCCTCGCAGATGTAGAACTTGCCCTCAACGAGGTGGTCCGGCAGTTGCTTGACATATACCGGTGCGAGGACCTGAACCTTCACACTTGCTCCAGGGCGGAATGAGATAGCCGTTGCCAAGCCACAATGTAGCGCAGGTCACCGATATTCATCTCATCTGCGTAGAACCCGATCTTCTGCTTGTAGAGAATGACCGCCAGCATCGCGTTCAGGGCGTTGAGTTCAGCAATCTGGATGTTGTTGTACAAGGCGTCGTCCTGATCGTCAGCGACCGGGAGTCGGTCCACCAACGCCTTCGTTTCGCTTCCAATCGACGTGACCCGCGCGCGGGCGATCAGCTTCACGTCGTCGGCGATTCGATCAACGCCCATGCCGACATCGATGAATGGAATGCCCTTGTCCGCCAAGTGACGGGCGATCAGGCCGCGTGACGGACCATGATCGATTGCGATGAAGACGAAGTCGCAACTGTCCAGTTCGTGCACGTTGCTCTGGTCGATGCGCATGGGATGGCTTTCGATGCCGGCGCGCATACGCCCGTAAAGATCCCGCAGGTATTCTGCTTTCCGCATGCCCTGATGAGCCTCCTCGAAGGTGAGGGCCCCGGGCATGCGGTACGCCGTCGCCGATTCGATCACGTCATCGTCGTACAGGTGAATCTCCTGCACAGGCGTCTTGGCGAGGGCATCCAGGATGTAGCTTCCCGTCCCGCCCAGGCCGATGATCGCGATCTTGGGAAGTTCGAGCTTTTCCTCGTACGCATCCAGACCCTCGCGCGCGATGGCCATGTTCGGATAATAGAAGACCGAGCGCTTCTGCCGGATGGAGATCGACCCGTTGCCGATTGCGCTGGCACTGGCGTCGATGACGTTGGCGTAGCCCTGCAACTTACGGATGTAGTGCGTGAGCTTGTTGTAATAGTTATCCAGCATGCCCGGCCGCTCGGCCTTGTACGACAAACGGCAAAGCACCTGCCTTCCGGCAACAGTGGCTCGGTTGGTATCGGCGACGAGCGCGTTCGCCAGCGACTGCCCCGTCGGTGTGCAGGGAACACCGCCGGTGAACCAAACCGTGTGGTTGTTGCCGACTTGAGCAATCCCGTTGTGCGTCTTGTAAGCCGAGATGATCGCCCCGTAGCTGACTGTGTCAGGCGCGGAGACGTACGGAACCTTGTCGACGACGATGTAATCGCCTTCGATGCTGACAGTGTAGCCTTCGTCAACGAGACGCTGGACGTCTGGACTAGGAGCGGTTGGACTTTCCGGCATCGAACCTCATCCCGTTTTCCAGGGGAACGCTCTGACCCGGCGTCAGCGCACCCGCTCGGTTGCCGTGCGTCCATTCCACGTCGTACAGGTTCGGGTCTTGGCCAGCCAAGTTGATGCCGGCCTCCTGCAACACACGCTCGAACGAGATGGTCGGCCCAGGCACCTTGCGGGGCTTGGTGTTCACGAAAATCTGAAACTCTTTGTCTTCGGGTTTCATAATCGCCTCTGCTGAGAAAGCCTGGCAGCTGCGCGCGCTACCGCTCGCGACGTACGCCCTTGAACGGTCGGGCGTCAGCCTTCTGGTCCATGAAGCGGCCAGTGTCCGAGTCACGTTTCGTCCAACGCTCGC
>JBFFJL010000337.1:0-4612 GCA_041555955.1 Nevskiaceae bacterium | reverse complement strand
GCGGCTTGGGGCGTTCTTGTCCAGCCGCAGGGTTTCAAATTGGCCTTGTCGCGACAGCAGCACGCGGTCGGCGTAGATGTTCTCCAGCTTGACCCCGGAGGTGACGTCATCGCCGATCGAAAACGACTTTTCTTCACCGTTGGAGGTCGCGATCAGCGCGCGTGACTGTTCAGGAGTGGCGTCCGCGATGACGCCCATCAGCGTCAACGACAGGCGCGTGTCCGGTGCATTCTCGGCTTTGGCGATTGCCTGTTCCGGTGCCCGGTAGGCGCCGAACAGGTTGCGATCGATCAAGGCACCGAGGTTGGTCGTAGAGGCTTTGGTTGCCGCCTGGGCTCGTGGGTGCACCGGCGTGGGCGTCCAGTGTGCTGCTTCCGGGGTCGGGATCAGTGACCACACCAGCTGCGCCGCGAGCAGCGCGACCGCGATCGTCAGCACGACATTCGCGGTCGCAGTGATGCGACCGACGTGGCGTTCGTACAGGGCAGCCAGCTGCTGGACGGTTTGCGTCTGGGTCATAAGAATATCAATGATACCGTGTGGTGCGAGCCCGACGATAGGACACCGGAATCTCGGGCCCGTCGGCGTCGGGGAGCGCTCAGCGCGCGGCGGGGGGAGATGTCATGCAAAAACGGAGTCTGATCAGGCTGGGCATCAGTGTGGCGCTGTTCGTCGTGTTCATGCTGCACAGTGGTCGCTGGCTGCCGATGCGCCTGCTCGATCTGGTCGAGGCGTTCACCTACGACACCCGGATCCTGCTCACGGTTCCGGGAACACCGGATCCGCGGGTGGTCATCGTGGATCTGGACGAGCGCAGCCTCGCAGCCGAAGGCTGGCCGTGGCCGCGCTACAAGTTTGCCGAGCTGGTCAATCAACTGTTCGATCGCTACGGCATTGCGGTGCTGGGTTTTGATGTGGTGTTCGCCGAGCCAGATGACGATGCGACTCGCCTGTGGGCGCGGTTATTGTCGAAGGAATTTGCTGACATCCCGGAACTTACTGCGCGATCGGCGCAGATTCATGCCGAGCTTGACTATGACGGTCGCTTCGCCGAGGCCCTGAAAGGGCGCCCCGTGGTGCTGCCTTTCTTCTTTAAACCGACGGTGCGTGAGGGCGAGCCGTCCAGTACCGGTTCCCTGTGCGCGCCGCTGATTGATGCCCAGGCGGCACGGCTGTACGCAGTGGACTTCGTCCAGGCCGCAGGGGCGGGTGGCAATGTGGCGCGGCTGCAGCAGTCGGCACCTAACTGCGGCTTTTTCGACAATCCTCTGGTCGATGCGGATGGCGTCTATCGTCGCGTGCCGTTGTTGCAGGCGTACGACGGGGCCATTTACCCGTCCTTGGCGCTGTCAGTCGCGCGTCTGGCGATGGGCAATCCACCGGTTGATCTGGAATTCGATCCGCCGGATATCCGCACTTCACTGCATCTGGAGCGACTGCGCGTCGGGACACTTCAAATTCCGGTTGATGACCGCGTTGCGGTTTACGTGCCGTATCGAGGCCCCAACCGCACCTTTCAATATGTTTCCGCGGTCGATGTCTTGCGCGGCACCGTGCCTGACCCTGCGGCGCTGAGCCATGCGATTGTGCTGGTCGGGACAACGGCGGCAGGTTTGCTGGATCTGCGCAGTGCGCCGGTCGGGCGGGTGTTCACTGGGGTCGAAGTTCACGCCAACATCGTATCGGGCATGCTCGACGGTCGTATCCGGCAGAAAGCGCCGTATTACGCCGGAATCGAAGTGCTGTTGTTACTAACCGTCGCACTGACATTGGCGTGGGCGTTCTCGCGTCTGACGGCCATCTACAGTGCCGCGATTGGTCTTGCACTGGTTGCGTCAATTGTCGCCCTGGCATTCGCGATGTGGAGCGGAGCCCAGTTCATCATGCCGATGGGCGTGCCGGTCGCGTTTACCCTGTTGTTGTTCGCCGCGCATCTGCTGTACGGCTATTTCATTGAGTCACGCGGCAAGCGCGAGATATCGCGCTTGTTCGGGCAGTACGTACCCCCCGAACTGGTCGAGGAAATGGCGGCGCGACCCGAGGCGATCTCGATGGACGGCGAGAGCCGTGAGATGACCGTGCTGTTTTCCGATGTGCGTGGATTCACCAGCATTTCCGAGAAGATGGAAGCACGCGAGCTGGCCGAACTGATGAACCGCCTGCTGACCCAGCAGACGGGCGTGATCCAGAAACATCGCGGCACCATCGACAAGTACATGGGCGATGCGGTGATGGCGTTCTGGGGCGCGCCGCTGCAGGATGAAACCCATGCCTTGCATGCGATGACGGCGGCATTGGACATGTCACGCGCCGTGCGCGACCTGGACGCGGAATTTCTGGCGCGCGGCTGGCCGGTCCTGCGCATTGGCGTCGGCATCAATTCCGGCAAGATGAACGTGGGCAACATGGGGTCGGAATTCCGCATGGCCTACACGGTAATGGGCGACGCGGTGAATCTCGGCTCGCGCCTGGAAGGCCTGACCCGGACCTATAGCGTTGATGTGATCTGCTCCGAGTTCACCCGCAACGCGGCGCCGTCAGACTGGTCGTTCCGCGAGATTGACCGCGTGCGGGTCAAGGGGCGCGCCGAGCCGGTGACGATCTATGAGCCGATGGGGCCCAAGGATGCCCTCGATCCGGGGGTGCGCGAGGATCTCGCGCGGCAGCGTGGGGCGATGCAGTTGTATCGGGCGCAGCGCTGGGAGCGGGCGGAAGCCGAGTTTCGACGACTGCACGAAGGCACGCATTCGCATCCGTTGTATGCGTTGTTTCTGGAGCGGATCGCCTGGCTGCGGACGCATCCGCCCGGCGCCGATTGGGATGGCGCGTTCACCTTCACCACCAAATAGGCCGGACCGCAATCGCGGCGGTCGGAGATATCGATGCAAGATGAGCGATGGCGTGATCTGTTGCGTCTGGAAGACTCGCTGGATGCAGAGGAGCGCTTGTTGCGGGATGCCGCGGCTGACTTTGCGCGCAAAAGTCTGCAACCGCGTGTGGTCGCGGCGTTCCGTGACGAGACCTTCGACCGCGGCCTGCTGCAGGAATTCGGAGCGATGGGCTTGCTGGGTATTGGCCTTGACGGCCCGGGCTGTCCGGGCGGCAGTCAGGTCATGTATGGACTGGTCGCGCGTGAAATCGAGCGGATCGACTCGGCGTATCGATCGGCTTTGTCGGTTCAGTCCAGTCTGGTGATGTTTCCGATCCAGGCCTACGCCGATGCGTCCTTGCGCGAGCATTGGCTGCCGCAATTGGCCAGCGGCACTGCGGTTGGGGCTTTCGGCCTGACCGAGCCGGATCACGGCTCCGACCCGGGTGGGATGCGCACGCGCGCGCGTCGTCGCGGTGACGATTGGGTGCTCCGTGGCAGCAAGACCTGGATCAGCCATGCCCCCGTGGCCGACGTCTTCGTGGTCTGGGCGCGTGACGTCGACGCGGGCACCTTGCGTGGCTTTGTTCTGGAGCGCGGCATGGTCGGACTGACGACGCCGAAGATTGACGGCAAATTGAGCCTTCGGGCGTCGATTACCGGTCAGATCGTGCTGGACGAAGTCGTGGTGCCGGACCGACAGCGCTTGCGCGTCGAAGGCTTCAAGGGTCCGTTCAGCTGCCTGAACAAGGCGCGATACGGGATCAGCTGGGGCGCGATGGGGGCAGCGGAAACCTGTTGGTGGACCGCACGCGACTACACCCTGCAGCGTCAGCAGTTCGGGCGCCCGCTGGCTGCGAATCAGCTGGTACAGAAGAAGCTCGCCGATATGCAGACTGAAATCTCGCTGGGGCTGACGGGCGCCCTGCAACTCGGGCGCATGCTGGACGCGGGCAGGGGTTCGGCCGAGGCCGTATCTCTGATGAAGCGGAACAACTGCCGCAAGGCGCTGGAGATTGCGCGCACAGCCCGGGACATGCTCGGTGGCAACGGCATCAGCGAAGACTATCCAGTGATGCGTCACATGATGAATCTGGAGACGGTGAATACCTACGAAGGCACCGAGGACGTCCACGCGCTGATCCTGGGGCGGGCACAGACCGGTCTGTCGGCTTTCTGACGCTGCCGGACATCACTGCCGTCAGTCCGGTGGCGCTCCGGCGCCTCAGTGGCGTCGCAGGCTTCAAGAATTAAGCGCTGACCGCTCAATCGCTTGCCCTTGTATCGTCGTCAGGTGGCCCCCAAGTACAGGGTCGGCGGCGCTACACTGGAACCATGAGTAACGAGGACCCCCACGATCCGCGGCAAGGCAATCCGGGCCAAGGCTTGGTGCTGGAAGAGGCCAAGCCCAAAACCAAGCAGCCGCCGCTGTACAAGGTCGTCATGCTGAATGACGACTATACCCCCATGGACTTTGTGGTCCAGGTTTTGCAACAGTTCTTCTATCACTCGCATGAAAAGGCGGTGCAGATCATGTTGCAGGTTCATTCTCACGGTCGCGGAGTTGCCGGGGTCTTTCCGGCGGAGATCGCCGAAACCAAGACCGCACTGGTCAATGCATTTGCACGCCAGAACCACCATCCGTTGCTGACGGTCATGGAAAAAGCCTAGCGAATTTGCCGGAGGCGTATCGATATGTTGTCCGAAGATCTGCAGAAAGCCCTGGATTCCGCATTCGTTTCG
>JBFFJL010000336.1:0-4621 GCA_041555955.1 Nevskiaceae bacterium | reverse complement strand
CCCGTGATCTGCACGACATACTCGGAGCGCAGACGGTCTGCAGCAGCAAAGGCTTCCTGAGTATCCGGATCGAACACGCACTGCAGCAGCCCCTCACGATCACGCAGATCGATGAAGATCACACCGCCGTGGTCGCGACGTCGATGAACCCAACCGCACACGGTCACCGTCTGACCCGTCAGTTGCTCGGTGACCAGCCCACAATAATGACTACGCATCTGAATATTCTGTCCGCATGACGCTCAGCGGCGTCTGTTGAAAGTCCGGTTGTCACGACCGCAGCGGCGCCAAAGAAGGACGGCACCAGAAGCCGCAGTGGAGTACCGAAAGCCGCGTAGTGTACCCGTGCCACGACCGCACGGCCATGCAAACGGCTTAAATTTCCGAGGTCGGATCGACTCCCGGAACCACCCGCCCGCCACGTCGGGCAACGTCCTCGGGCGTGACCACTCCAAGGGAGATGACCAGTCGCATTGCAGCCTCGACCGACATGTCCAGGCGGATGATGTCGCGATCGGGCACCAGCACGATAAAGCCGGAAGTTGGATTCGGCGTGGTCGGCACGAAACAGGTCAGCACGTGCTCTGCGGTCTTGTCCTGGACCTCGCCGATCGGGTCACCGGTGATAAAGGCAACCGACCAGAGACCCTTGCGCGGATACTCGATCAGGATCGGCTGCCGGAACGAAACCGACTTCTCCGACAGAATCGTCTCGGCCAGCTTCTTGATGCCACCGTAGATTGTGCGCACCAGCGGAATGCGCGACAGCATCGCCTCGGTCCAGACCAGCAACTTGCTGCCGATGTAGTTGGCGGCGATCGCCCCGGTTCCGAGCACCAGCAGGACCGACAACAGCACCCCCAGCCCGGGAATTTCAGGCCGGTAGCTCTCCGGAATCAGCAACAGGCTGATGTCGAGCAGGTTGATGACAAAGCGAATGACCAGCAGCGTGGCGCCCAACGGCAGCCACACCAACATGCCCGCGATCAGCCAGAGCCGCAAAAGGGTGCTCAAAAATGGTTCTCCGCGCAGATTCTGCCGCCGGAATCAGACGCTGTCGATCGAAGCCGTCAGGCCGCAGCGTCTGTTTTTCCCGCGCAGGCCGGCTTGTCACAGCCCGCGGGACTGCAGGCAGCATCAGCCTTGGACTCGGACGCCCCGCCAGCCAGGTTCTTCTTGCCGTCAGATTTGAAATCGGTTTCGTACCAGCCACCACCGCCGAGCCGAAAGCCCGCAGCAGACACCAGCTTGGTCAGTTTCAACTTGCCGCATACCGGGCACTTGCGCGCAGGCGGGTCGGAAATCTTGTGCATGACCTCGGATTCGGCGCCGCAGGCCGAGCAAACGTATTCGTAGATTGGCATTACTGGATTTCCTTGCAAACTCAACTTGCTCCCCATGCTGGGGGCAGACGGCGCATTTTCAAGCGGCGGTGCGCGCAGGTCCAGCGATCGGCGGTGGATTGACCGGCCATTTCAGATGAAACGCGGTGCCGTGCCCAGCCGACTCTGCCCAAATCTGACCACCGTGGTAGGTCGCGATCTTGCGGCAGATGGTCAAACCGATCCCCGTACCCTCGTAGAGTTCGTGTGGATTCAGGCGCTTGAACACCGCGAAAGCCTGCTCCAGCTGATCGGGCGCAATACCGATGCCATTGTCCTGAACCACCAGATGCCAGTCATCAAGCTCGCGCCCACAGCGGACATCGATCAACGGCGGCAGATCGGCACGCCGGAATTTGATCGCATTGCCAATCAGGTTCTGTAGCAACTGCGCAAGCAACTGATGGTCGGCCACAACCACCGGCAGGTCGGCACTGACGATCTGAGCCTGAGTCTTGGCGATTTCTGGCTGCAACGGCGCACACGCCTGCGCCAGAGTCTCGGCCAGTGGTCGCGGCTGCATCACGCCACCGGACCGCCCGACACGCGATAGCTTGAGCAGATCGTTGATCAACTGCTGCATCTGCTTGACGCCCTGGCTGATGTAACCCAGGAACTCGCGCGAATCAGCGTCCAATCCGGTGCCGGCGCGCTGCTCCAGCAACTGAGCAAACCCGGCGACGTTGCGCAACGGCGCCTGCAGATCATGCGAAGCGACGTAGGCAAACTGTTCCTGCTCAACAGCCGCTCTGCGCAAATCGGACAAGGTCTGCCGCAGATTGCGCTCGGCCGCTTCGCGCAGATTCACCTCCTGCTGCAAGCGTTCGTTTGCCCGCGCCAAGGCACCCGCCGAATCTTCCCCGGAACGACGCATCGGGCGCCATGCCCACAGACAGATCAACGCCGCCAACATCAACAGCCCGGTCGCCACCAACGCCAACGCAGCGGATTGCAGGACCATCGTTGCGCGCTCCAGAGCGAACGCCAACAGCACGGCCAGCACGCTGTAGCTGCGCAGGTTCTTCGACGCCTGACCGCGAACCAGCGCGCGCGCAATCCAAGCCGCCGCCGCGACCGCCGCTGCAGAAGTCAGCGCGGCGAAGAACAGATATCCAGATCCCAAGCTCATAGGTCGCGGGTCAAATGCGCAAGGGCCGGCGCAGCCGGGAGCCACAGGCGATCACTGCGACGGCATGGCGCCTCGCGCTACGCGAAATTCCGGGCATGGCGACGCCAGACCTAGGACACACAGCGATACAGGCATTCATCGGCATCAATCGGCTAATCCGACTGCCGCGTCGACAGACGCACAACACCAAACCAGAAGTCACGAACCAGTTCGATCAGGCGCGTGAATTCCATCAGGTCGACCGGCTTGGCGACATAGCAGTTGGCATGCGCGTCGTAGCAGGCCTGCACGTCACGCTCGGCTTTGGACGTACTCAGAACCATCACGGGAATGCGGCGCAGCTGCGAGTCATTCTTGATTTCGCGCAGAACCTCGCGCCCATCCAGTCGCGGCAGGTTCAGATCCAGCAGAACCAGGTCCGGAAGCAGGATGTCCTCGTAGCCGGCGCGGCGATGCAACATGTGTAGTGCCTGTTCTCCATCGCGAGCCACCAGCAGCTGATGCGGAAACGCTGCCATCCGCAGCACTTCCTGCGTCAGACGCAAGTCAGCCGGATTATCTTCGACCAGCAAGATCACGGGCGCATGCGGGGTCGCCGCCCGCGGCGCCGAGCTCGAGGATACTTCTGATCGACTGGCTGTCTCTTGCATGGTGACGCTTGGAGCGCTTCCTGGGAACGGCAACCGCTACACTGTAACGCGACGGAAGCCTTTGGTGTTCTCCGTTTACCCATTCGATAGCTCCGCCCGCCCTCCCGATTCCATGCGCAACGACCCGCGCCTCGGTGCCCTGCACGCAATTGCCGCAGCCCTGGCGTTTTCGCTGATGGGCGTCTGCATCAAGATCGCGGCGACCGAGACCAACAACGCGGTCATCGTGTTCGTCCGCTGTGCGGTCTCACTGCTGATTCTGCTGCCCTGGTTGACCCGTCGTGGCGGCCTCGGCATACGCACTACCCGCCTTTCCGGACACTTGTGGCGCGCCGGCTTCGGCATTCTGGCGATGTACGCGTTCTTCTTCGCCATCGCCAAACTGCCGTTGGCCGAAGCCATGCTGCTGACCTACTCCACACCGCTGTGGATTCCCTTCATCGGCTGGGCCTGGATCGGCGAACGGCCGGCACTGGTGGTCTATCCGTCGGTCGTGCTGGGGCTGATCGGCGTCGCGTTGATCGTCAAACCCGGATTCGCCGCCATCGACCCCGTTGCCGGCACCGTCGGCGCTGCATCAGGCGTTCTGGCGGCCTGCGCGATGGTGAGCATTCGCCGGATCTCGGACACTGAGCCGCCGGCG
This sequence comes from Nevskiaceae bacterium, assembly GCA_041555955.1. GTDB lineage: Bacteria > Pseudomonadota > Gammaproteobacteria > Nevskiales > Nevskiaceae > Solimonas. The sequence continues at coordinate 817 of JBFFJL010000336.1, read as the reverse complement.
CGCATCGTCTTTTACTTCGCCCTGTTGGGCACTGCAATCGCCGCAATCCCGATGCTGTGGGCGTGGGAAACGCCCTCGCCCAAACTGATGCTGTGGCTGCTCGGTGCCGGCCTGCTGGCAACCGCCGGGCAGATGCAACTGACCCGCGCCTATGCCTGCGCACCCGCCGCATTGATCGGCCCGTTCACCTATTTCGCCGTGATCTTTTCGGGTCTGCTGGCCTGGGCGGTCTGGCAGGAACGACCGGATCGCTGGTCAATGTTGGGCGCCCTGCTGGTGATGGCAACTTGCGTACTGGTCGGCACCCTGTCCGGACCACGCGTTGCGCGCTCGAGCTGATCCCGCTCTCAGGCATCCGCAGGCGGCGGCGCCAGTGCCTCGATCGTGATATCCGTCCATGCGCAGAGGCCTCGTTCAAAAAAGCGGTACGCCGCCGCAGAATCAGCCGCTTCACCGCGAAAGCCAAATTCGATGTGACGCGATCGCTGGCCATCGCCGCGACTGGGCAGGCTCGACAGCTTGATGCCGGAAAACTGCCGCAGCGTTTGCTCCATCAACGGCAGCAGATCGCCCTCACCGCTGGTCCCGACCACGCGCAGCCGGAATTCGACGGCAGGCTGCGCCTGATGCAGCGCGGCGTAGCGCTGATCAAGAACCCACTCCAGCATCGGCCACGCCATCTCCGGAAAGCCCGGCACAAAATTGCAGTCACCCACATAAAAGCCAGCCACCCTGTTGATCGGATTCGGAATCAGGCCGGCGCCGCGCGGGAAATCAGCCATCAGCACCCGATTCGGCCGCGCAACCTCACCGTATT
>JBFFJL010000335.1:0-4635 GCA_041555955.1 Nevskiaceae bacterium | reverse complement strand
GCCGCTGACGTGCTGCAGCAGCCATTCGACCGGACGCAGTCCGGACCACGCCAGACAGTCTTCGACTTCGCGCACTTGCTCAGCGATATGCAGATGCAGCGGCGCCTGTGGTGCAGTCGCCGCACGCAGCGCCAGCAGGTCTTGCAGCGACTCCGGCGTCACTGCCCGCAACGAATGTGGCGCGAAGCCGAGCACATAGGCGCGCTCGCCGCTCAGGGCCTCGACGATGCGCACATAGTCGTCGAGCGTGCACACAAAGCGGCGCTGCGCGGCCGACGGAGCCTCGGCACCGAAGCCGGCGTGGCGATACAGCACCGGCAGCAGGCACAGCTCGATACCGGCGCGCTGCGCGGCGGCAATGATGCGACGTGAAGTCTCGGCCGGATCGCGGTAGCTGCGGCCGCGCGCATCGTGATGCAGATAGTGGAACTCGCCGACGCTGGTATAGCCCTGCTGCAGCAGCTCGATATACAGCTGCGTCGCGATCGCTTCGATGTCGTCCGGCGTCAGCCGCTCGACGAAGCGATACATGCAGTCGCGCCAGCTCCAGAAACTGTCGGCCTGTGCGCCGGCGCGTTGCGTCAGCCCGGCCATCGCGCGCTGGAACGCATGCGAGTGCAGGTTCGGCATGCCGGGGATCACCGGACCACGCAGCACCTCGGCGCTCTGCGCCTCACAGCCGGGCGACACCTCATCGAGCATGCCGGCAGCATCAACGCTGAACACCACATCGCGCGCCCAGCCGTCCGGCAGCCAGGCGTCGGCCGCGAAGTAACGCTGCGCTGCCAGGTTCATTCCGGACGCCATGACGGCAGCAGTTCCGCGACCATCGGCGTCAGCGCCTCACTGGCCAGCAGGTGCTCCGCCGCCGCGATGTCGACCGCCAGCACGCGGTCTTCGCGCAGGAAAGCCACCCGCTCCCGCAGATTCAGATAAACCGCGTGCAAGGCTTCGGCCGTGGTCAGCGGCGCATGAAAGTCGATGCCCTGCGCCGCCGCCAGCAACTCGATCGCCACGATGCGCCGCGTGTTCGCGCACATCGGCAGCAGACGCCGCGCGGCGAAGGTCGCCATGCTGACGTGATCCTCCTGATTGGCGGAGGTCGGCAGACTGTCGACGCTGGCCGGATGCGCCATCGACTTGTTTTCGGACGCCAGCGCCGCAGCCGTCACGTGCGCCATCATGAAGCCGGAATGCAGGCCGGGGTCCTGGGTCAGAAACGGCGGCAAGCCTGAGAGTGCCGAGTCGATCAGCAGCGCGACGCGCCGTTCCGACAGCGCACCGATCTCGGCGATCGCCAGTGCCAGCGTATCGGCCGCGAACGCCACGGGCTCGGCGTGAAAGTTGCCGCCGGACAACACCTGATCGGCACCGGCGCCGGCGAACGCCAGCGGGTTGTCGGTGACTGCATTGGCCTCGATCAGCAGCGTGCGCGCGGCGTTGCGGATCAGATCCAGGCAGGCGCCCATCACCTGCGGCTGGCAGCGCAGGCTGTACGGGTCCTGCACCCGATCGTCATTGACCAGATGCGAACGACGGATCTCGCTGCCTTCGAGCAGGCGCCGATAGGCTTCGGCCACGTCGATCTGGCCCGGCTGTCCACGCACCGCGTGGATGCGCGCATCGAACGGCGCATCCGAACCCCGCGCCGCATCGACGCTCATCGCACCGCAGACCACGGCCGCCGCGAACACATCCTCGGTTTCGAACAGCGCGCGGATCGCCAGCGCCGTCGACACCTGGGTGCCGTTGAGCAGGGCCAGGCCCTCTTTGGCCGCGAGCTGCAGCGGCTGCAGGCCGGCGCGCGTCAGGCCCTCGGCGGCCGGCATGACGATGCCATTGACTCGAACTTCACCCTCACCGATCAGCGCCAGGGTCAGATGCGCCAGCGGCGCCAGATCACCCGAGGCACCGACCGAACCTTGCGACGGTATGCACGGCAGCACGCTGGCGTTGTACAGCGCCAGCAACGACTCGATCACGATCGGCCGTACACCGGACACACCACGCGCCAGGCTCGCCGCCTTCAGCGCCAGGACAAGGCGCACCGTCGCATCGTCCAGCAGCTCGCCGATGCCGACGGCGTGTGAACGCACCAGATTCAGCTGCAGTTGCTGCAGGTCCGCGCGCGCGATGTGTGTCTTTGCCAGTTTGCCGAAACCGGTATTGATACCGTAGGCCGGCGTGTCTCCGGCGGCAGCACGCGCGACGATCGCCGCCGAAGCCTCGACCCCCGGCCACGCCGCCGTGTCGATGCAAAGCCGCACGCGCCCGCCCAGCAGGTGCCGCAGTTCGGACAGACTCAGCTGCCCCGGACGCAGATGCCATTCCGCCATTAGCCGCCCTCCCCGGGACTGCGCGGGCGCCCCAGCATTGGCAGGTTCAGTCCCTGCTCGCGCGCGCAGTCGATTGCACTGTCATAACCCGCATCGGCATGCCGCACCACGCCGGTCGCCGGGTCGTTATGCAGCACGCGTTCGAGACGCCGCGCCGCGGCGTCGCTACCGTCGCAGACGATCACCACGCCGGCATGCTGCGAATAGCCCATGCCGACACCGCCGCCGTGATGGATCGAGACCCAGGTCGCGCCGGATGCACAGTTCAGCAGCGCATTCAGCAGCGGCCAGTCGGACACCGCATCCGAACCATCGCGCATCGCCTCGGTCTCGCGATTGGGGCTGGCGACCGAGCCGGAATCCAGATGGTCGCGACCGATCACGATCGGCGCCCTCAGTTCACCGCTGGCAACCATGGCGTTGAACGCCAGGCCGATGCGCGCGCGCTCGCCCAGACCCAGCCAGCAGATCCGCGCCGGCAGGCCCTGGAACGCGATGCGCTCGCGCGCCATGTCGAGCCAGCGATGCAGCGAGGCGTGATCCGGCAACAGCCGTTTGACCGCCGCGTCGGTGCGATAGATATCTTCCGGGTCACCCGACAGCGCCGCCCAGCGAAACGGGCCGATGCCGCGGCAGAACAAGGGTCGGATGTAGGCCGGCACAAACCCCGGGAACGCGAAGGCGTCGCTGACACCGACGTCCTGCGCCATCTGGCGGATGTTGTTGCCGTAGTCGAAGGTCGGCACGCCCAGCGCCTGGAAGCCCAGCATCGCGCGCACCTGCAGCGCCATCGAATCCTTGGCCGCAGCCACCACGCGCTCGGGATCGTCGATGCGCCGTTGCGCCGCCTGCGCCAGCGTCCAGCCGGCGGGCAGATAGCCGTTCAGCGGATCGTGCGCGCTGGTCTGGTCAGTGACCATCGCCGGCCGCGCACGCACATCGCCGGATTGCGCCCGCCGCAGCAGTTCGGGAAACACATCGGCGGCATTGCCGAGCAGCCCCACCGACACCGGCTTTGCACTGAGCCGCGCCTGTTCCAGCAGCGACAGCGCCTGCTCCAGCGAGTCCGCGCGCTGGTCGAGATAGCGTGTGCGCAGGCGCATGTCGATGCGTGAAGGATCGCATTCCACCGCGAGCATCGAGGCACCGGCCATCGTCGCCGCCAGCGGCTGCGCGCCGCCCATGCCGCCAAGCCCGCCGGTCAGAATCCACCGACCGGCCAGATCGCCGCCGTAGTGCTGGCGTCCGGCCTCGGCAAAGGTTTCGTAGGTGCCCTGCACGATGCCCTGGCTACCGATATAGATCCACGAGCCCGCAGTCATCTGGCCGTACATCATCAGGCCCTTGCGATCGAGTTCGTTGAAGTGTTCCCAGGTCGCCCAGTGCGGCACCAGATTGGAATTGGCGATCAGCACCCGCGGCGCGTCGGCATGCGTGCGGAACACGCCGACCGGCTTGCCGGATTGACTCAGCAGGGTTTCGTCATCGCCCAGAGTCCTGAGTGTGTCGACAATCACGTCATAGCAGGCCCAGTCGCGCGCGGCGCGGCCGATGCCGCCATAGACCACCAGCTCGGCCGGATTCTCGGCAACGTCCGGATCGAGATTGTTCATCAGCATGCGCAGCGGCGCTTCGGTCAGCCACGAGCGCGCGTGCAATGCGGCGCCCCGCGCCGCGCGGATCACGCGCTGCGGCTCAGTCCTCCGGCTGTTCGACAACTGCGGATCGTGCATTGCGATCTCCTCAGTGCTACGGTCGTGCCGGAACTGCACGTGACCCTGTGGCGCAGTCCAGAGCCATCAGGCTCCGGAGCGTCTGGCCCAATCGAGTGCCAACAGGGTCACGCGCGAACTTCCGTACACACCGCCATTCAATCCGAGCTGATCGCCGCTGTCATGAGTAGCTACCCCCTGTTCCAGGCCTTTCCAAAATTGCAGAAGCTGCCCCGGGCCGGATTGCTGCAACGCGCAACGCCGGTGGCTGCGCTGGACGGAAATGGCGATCTCTGGATCAAGCGCGACGATGTCACAGCGGCGGATTACGGCGGCAACAAGATCCGCAAGCTGGACCTGCTGCTGGCCGCAGCCAAGGCCGCCGGCAGGACCGATCTGATCAGTTTCGGCTACTCCGGTTCCAATTTCGTCGCCGCCACTGCCTGGCATGGTCGCAAGCTGGGACTGACCACGCACGGCTTCCTGCTGCCGCAGGCCGATGCCTCGTATGTCGCGGACAATCTCGCCACCTCGCTGCACAGCGGCGCCCGGCTGCAGGTCGCCGCCACCGAGCGTGGCGTCGTCAT
>JBFFJL010000334.1:0-4638 GCA_041555955.1 Nevskiaceae bacterium | reverse complement strand
CCGTAACCGCGTTGGGGCCGGGAAACCGGCCCCACGCATATCCACCCTGCATTGAACCGACTGAGAACGACCGATGACTGCGCAGCACCACCGTCTTGTGATTCTCGGCTCCGGACCGGCTGGTTACACCGCCGCTGTCTATGCCGCGCGCGCCAACCTCAATCCTGTAATGATCACCGGCCTGGAAGTCGGTGGACAGCTGATGACGACCACCGAAGTCGACAATTGGCCCGGCGACGTCGAGGGCCTGCTCGGGCCAGATCTGATGTCGCGCATGCAGAAGCATGCTGAACGTTTCGATACCCAGTTCATCTACGATCACATCCACGAGGTCAACCTCCAGCAGCGTCCGTTCACGCTGCGAGGTGATCAAGGTGAATACACCTGCGACGCACTAATCATCTGCACCGGGGCCAGTGCGAAGTACCTGGGACTCGAAAGCGAACAGACCTTTCGCGGCAAGGGCGTTTCGGCTTGCGCCACCTGCGACGGCTTCTTCTATCGCGGTCAGGATGTCGCAGTGATCGGCGGCGGCAACACTGCCGTCGAAGAGGCACTGTATCTGGCCAATATCGCGAACAAAGTCTACGTCGTGCACCGTCGCGACAAATTCAAAGGCGAGAAAATTCTACACGACAAGCTGTTCAAGCGCGTGGAAGAAGGCAAGGTCGAAATCATCTGGAACAGCACACTCGACGAAGTGCTGGGAGATGCCACCGGCGTGACCGGCATGCGGGTCAAGAATGTGCGGGACAGCCAGACCCGCGACATTGACCTGAAGGGCGTGTTCATCGCTATTGGTCATTCACCGAACACCGGCATCTTCGAAGGTCAGCTCGAAATGGCCGGCGGCTACATCAAGGTCCAGAGCGGTTCAGCAGGCGATGCCACCGCCGCCAGCGTGGCCGGTGTGTTCGCGGCCGGAGACGTGATGGATCATGTCTATCGCCAGGCCATCACCTCGGCGGGAACCGGCTGCCAGGCCGCACTGGATGCGGAGCGATACCTCGACAAGCTCGCTGACAGTTGATTGCAACGCATTTACGGCGCCGGATTGACGACACCCTCTGTGCTTCCCGCTCAGAGGGTGTTTTCATATGCACATGAATCAGATCGTCATCGTTCACCATAGCCTTTGGGGGCACACCGCCGCGGTGGCAAATGCCGTGGCCGAAGGCGTAGCTCGCGGAAACACCGCGGAAGTCGCATTGATCAGCATCGACGATGTCGAAAGCCGATGGCGGCAACTCGACACGGCAGACGCACTGATCTTTGGCTGCCCGACCTACATGGGCAACGTCACTGCCGGCTTCAAAGCCTTCATGGATGCCAGTGGCAGCCGCTGGCTGCAGCAGCGCTGGCGCAACAAACTGGCCGCAGGCTTTACCAACTCCGGCTCACCCTCAGGCGACAAACTGCAGACCCTGGTCGCGCTGACGCTGTTTGCCGCCCAGCACGGCATGCTCTGGATCGGCAGCGATACACCGTGCGACCCGGATACCGGACTGAATCGCTCAGGCAGTTATCTTGGTGTCATGACAGAATCGCGTGATACACCGGTCGGACCCGACAATCCGCCGGCATCGGACCTCGAAACAGCTCGCCGGCTTGGGCATCGTGTCTCTCAGATGTGCGCACGAATGCAGACCGACGACTGACGAGGGGCCCAGGTTTGGCGCACAGAGGACCGCTCATGCAGCTGTACTGCAGCAAGACCTCGCCGTACTCGCGCAAAGTGCGCGTTGCCCTGATTGAACTGGGCATCGCCGATCGCGTCGAGGAAGTCCTGATCGATCCGTTCAACCCGACCGCGGAATTTCTTGCGGCAAATCCGCTATCGAAAATTCCAACGCTGGTCACCGACCGCGGCGAGGCGCTGCCATCGTCGGACTTGATTCTTGAATACCTGCAGGCCCGCTTCAGCGGGATCGCTGCACTGCCGCGCGGCAGTCGCCGCTGGTCTGCACTGCGTGTGCGTCAGATTGGTGAAGGCGTGATCGATGCAGCAGTGGCCACAGTCTTCGAAAAGCGTCGCCCAGAGAGCATCGTCTACGTCCCTCATCTCGACCGGCAACTGGCGTCTATCGAGCGCAGTCTCGAACTGCTGAATCTGGAAGTCGGCATGTTGGGCGTGCAAACACCGAGCGTGGTGGAAATCACCGTCGGCGTGGCGCTGTCGTATCTGGACTTCCGCATGCCTTACGTCTCCTGGCGTAAAACTCATTCGCCGCTTGAGACGTGGTACGAGCAATTCTCAGAACGTGCGTCGATGCAACTGACGCGCCCAACCGAGTCTTGAGCTCCGCCGGCATGCCTCAGCTCCGACTCCTGCGCTTCGCATGGACAGCAGGTCTATGCCTTGCCATCGCAGCCTGTGCTACCACGGTGCCGGCCCCATCCGACCCGCAACTGCAACACGCCATCGTGCTGGAAGCGCTGGGCCAGGTTGGGCGGCCGTATCGCTACGGCGGCACCACGCCGGAGGGGTTCGACTGCAGCGGCCTGGTGCAGTTCGCCTACGCTCAGGCCGGAATCAAGCTGCCACGCAGCACGCGCGACCAGTACCGTATCGGCACGCCGGTGGATCGCGATGCCCTCGAGCCGGGCGACCTCCTGTTCTATCGCTTCAATCGTGGCCCGGTGGACCACGTCGCCCTTTATCTGGGAGACGGCGAAGCGATCCACGCGCCGGCCAGCGGCCGCGCAGTCATCGTTGCTGCTGTGGCGCTACCGTATTGGCAGCGTCATTTTGTCGAGGCCGTCCGCGTCCTGCGCTAAGGCGATAGGGGCCCGTCATGCAACGGCAAATCCTGATCCCGTGGCTGGCCGCCGCCATCATCGCACTCAGCTTCGGCTGGCGCGTCGCCGACCTGCGCAGCAGCACCCTCGGCTTCTTCTGCGACGAAGCATCGATCGGGTACAACGCCTACAGCATCGTCAAGACCGGCCACGACGAACATGGTGTTGCCTTTCCGCTGTTCTTCAAGGCCTTCGGCGAGTACAAGCCCGCCCTGTACATTTACAGCGCAGCGATCAGCACCGCGATTTTCGGCAAGAGCGAATTCGCCACGCGGCTGCCGGCAGCGCTGTTCATGGCGCTGACCATGTTGCTGGCGTACCTAGCTGTTGCGACAACAGATCAGCGCGGGAGCCGGTCTGATCGGGGTCGCCATCATGGCACTGGAACCCTGGCTGAATCACTACTCGCATCTGGCGTTCAACCTCACTGCATTGCCGATGCTGCTGACGTTGTCGGTCCTGTTGTTGCTGCACGGATTGAACCATCGGCGCCGAGATGCACTGTGGCTGTCGGCATTCGCGTTTTCCACTGCGTTCTACACCTATCCGCCCGCACGCCCGTTCGTTCCGCTGCTCGTAGCGGCCGCGTTGTGGATCTATCGAGAGGATGTAAGAGCAGCCGGCTGGCGGCGCATGACCGTGTTCTTTGCCATCGCCGGATGTTGCGCGGTGCCATTTGCGTACTACCTGCTCACAGTCGACGATTTTCTCGGGCGCGTCGACTACCTGAATGTCTACACCTCACCGTTTGCGCAACAGTACAGCTGGTCCTGGCGCAAGGCGGCGATGCTGCTGGCTTCGATGGGGGGCATCGAAGCAGAGGAGCATCCTCTACTCAGCCGCCACCTGATGGTGCTGTATCACTATCTTGCCTACCTCAACCCACGGTATCTGTTCGTCTCCGGCGGAGACCATCTGATCTACGGCACGCCAGCCTTTGGCGTACTGGGTCTGCATTCAGCCCCTCTGCTTGTGCTGGGGCTGCTCAGTATGGTGTGGCGCCGCGGGCGTTTTGATCGCTTACTGCTGGCCTGGCTACTGCTGTCACCGATTCCAGCGGCACTGACCTGGGAAAGCATTCCGCATACCGGCCGCTGGATCATCGCGCATCCGGTACTGGACCTGATCGCAGCAGTGGGCGGATGGCGCACGCTGCAGTCGCTGCACAGCTGGCACCTTGGTCGCTATGCTGCAGTGTGTTTCGGCCTGCTCATCATGGCACTGGGGCTTTGGCATGCACAGCGCTATTTCACCTACGCGCGCCACATCTACCCACAAGATTCCGCGGGTTGGCTGCAATTCGGTTATCGCGATGCCTTGGCGCAGGCCGAACAACTGCGTCGCTCCGACGAAACTGTGGTGCTGCTGACACAAGGCATCTACTACCAGCCGTACATCTTCGCCCTGTTCTACGCCGCCTCCGACCCGCAGCACTGGCAGACCCACCATCGTTTGCCCGAAGGCCTTGAGGTACGCAGCGGATCCCTCGAGCAGCAACGTGATCGAATGCAGACGCTGTACGTCGTCGCCCCGTTCCCACAAGTGCCACCAACCGATTGGGAGCAGGTGGGAGTCGTGCCCTATCCGGATGGACGCAGCGCGGCGTTCGGATTGTTCCGCCGCCGCGCTGCGCCAGCCGCTACCGCGATCAACTCACAATAATGCGGCTTTCATCACTCGCGGCGCCGCGAAGCACCAGGGCATTCAGTCGCTTGACGAAGCCGGCAGGATCTTCCAGCTGCCCACCCTCGGCCAGCACTGCCTGACCAAACAGCAACTCCGAAAGATCAGCAAACACCGTTTCATCAGACGTTTGCTTGAGGCGCTGCACCAGAGGAT
>JBFFJL010000333.1:0-4653 GCA_041555955.1 Nevskiaceae bacterium | reverse complement strand
GCCAGCTTCGATGCGGTTTAGGCTACATGGCGAAGGTGTGGGGCTGGCATATGTCGAAGGTCCGCCGCTTCATGGACAAGCTGGAACGGGACGGGATGATCGTCCGAATAACCGACAGTCTAGCCGACAGCCTAGCCGACAGTTCACCCGGCAAGCCGACGGCGATCATAACTATCTGTAATTACTCGCGCTATCAGGATACGCTGCCGGTCACCGACAGTTCACCCGACAGTTCACCCGACAGTTCACCCGACAGACACACAAAGAAGGTTATAACAAAGAAAGAAGTTAAACAGACGCGCGCGAGTGTGTGTGCTGTTGATTGGCGACCGGCTGATGAGATGGAAATGATGGTGATCGCCTCGACGGAGGGCGTCGACTACGATCAACAGCTCATGCGCTTCCGAGACTATTGCCAAGCAAACGGCAAAGCCTACAAGGACCACGATGCCGCTCTGCGGAATTGGCTGCGGAGCCCCTACAACAAGAGGACGACGACAAATGACGCACAACCTCATACAGAGCGAACACGTCACCGAAGAGCAACGCTCACTTCTATCTTCTCTGAGCAACTTCAGGATGATGGAGTTCAAGCCACTGTACCCGCTAAGCGAATATCGGGCGGCTCTTGACGCGGTAAACGCCTCCCTGAAGCCTGCACACGTCAAGGTGCTGATGGTGAAGATCGAAGAGATCCTTCAGTTCGCCGAGAATTTCGGCAAGGGTCTGGAGAAGATGGATCTGACATTCGTCGCCAAGACATACCGCGAGGGGCTCGAAGATCTCCCGGCGGATCTCTTGACCGAGGCTGTCAGCCAACTGAAGCGGGACTACAAGTGGACCCACAAATATCCAACCCCGGCAGATCTGCGTGAAATAATCATGTACCGCCTCGAAGCCCGCCGCACCCTGCGCTGGAAACTGAACGGCGTGCTCGACAATTGGCCGGACGACGATGCGTGAGGCACCGCACTGATAACTTAAACACGATCAATTCATCGCGTTTTGATAACCTAAACACGATCAATTGGTAAGAAAGGACGACACCTGATGGTTATTACACCTGAACAGCTCGCCACCCGCAAGCAGGGCATCGGCAGCTCCGACGCGAAGAAGATCGTCGACGGCGATTGGCTGGCGCTCTGGAAGGACAAGACCGGCGTCGAGGAATGGAAGCCGACTGTGCAGCAACAGTTCGCGATGGACTGTGGCACCGCGCTTGAGCCGGTCATCTTGAACCGCACGGCTTACCGCTTTCAAGGCACGATCAATTCCAAGATACCGACCGCGTATATCGGAGAGGGCGGGCCCGGTTCCGTCATGCTGATAAGCCATGCGGACGGCTACTTCTCGAATGCCGAGGAGAGCTTCGGCGTCGAAGCCAAGGCCCACGGCGGGTACAAGGATATCGACGAGCTGGTCGAATATTACATGCCCCAGCTTCAGCACCACATGATCGTTCACAACGAGCAACGGTGGTTGCTGGCCGTTGTCTTCGGGCAGTTCTGGCGCTTCGACTACCAGATGGTCGTTCGCGATCAGGAGTGGTGCGATCAGTACATGGAAATGTGTGCCGACTTTTGGGCGCACGTTGAAAGTGGCTTCGAGCCTCTGGACGACGGCGTCAAGAAGGGCGCGAAGCACATCATTGCCAAGAAGGCGGTGGACTTCACCGGGCACAATCAGTGGGCGGTGTTCGCCGACGATTATATCCTGTGCAAAGAGAGCGCGGGCCTGTTTGAGGAAGCCAAGGCGGGGCTCAAAGAGCTCATGCCGGACGATGCGTCCTATGCCCACGGGCACGGGATGCAGATCAAACGCGCCAAGAACGGTGCGCTCACCATCAAGCCTGAAGTCGAGAAGGATCTCGACGCAATCGCCAACTATGAAGAGGTAGTAAAATACAATGACCGATAATCTGAAACTCTGGAATGCCGTCGAGCAGACGCATCCCAAATACGTCAAGTCGTTCAAGCGCGGCGGCGGCTTCTCCGGCACCGCGATCAACCCGGCCTACCTCGTCAAGGTGGCAACCCAGCATTGGGGCCCGATGGGCGACCATTGGGGCGTTACCGTTCTCGACGAGAAGTACGTTCCCGGCGCGCCGCTGGTCGACAAGGACAAAAAGATCATCCCCGGCGCGTTCGAGCAGATCCATGTGGTTCGCATTCAGCTCTGGCATCCCGGCCAAGATGGGGTCCGCGCCACGGTCGAGAGCTTCGGACAGACGACATTCGTCGGTATGAACAAGTACGGTCCGTTCACCGACGAGGAAGCGCCGAAGAAATCGCTCACGGACGCCACGACCAAGGCCCTGTCGATGCTGGGCTTCAGCGCCGACATCTTCCTTGGGATGTGGGACGACAGCAAATACGTCAACGACCGCAAGGAGGCGGTAAAGAGGGATGCCGCGAAGCAACAGCAATCGGGGAGCGACACAACAGTCAAAACGCCGGAAGAAACCGTACAGGAAGCGGTGCAAACGATCGACGCCGAAGTCAAAGATCGTTGGCAAATTTGGGAAAAGAACATGGGAGAAATGGTCGCAGGAATAAGCAGCGACGAGGATCTCATGACCCTGAAGGAGAACGTCCGCAAGGAGTTCGAGGAATGCCCGGACAAGGAAACCCGCAAGCGCGTGGCGATGATCTTCGCCAACAAGGGCGCGGAGATCGCAGAGCGGGCCGATGCCTAGTGACCAAGTGACCAAGGCTCAGATCTCCGTCGCGGCAAATAAATACGCCTACAAACTCATGAGGGAGCGCAAGGATGGAACCTTGGGCTCTCTCTTCATCAACAGGAGTGAGCGGTACAAGGTTGGCGGGTTTATGATCGCGAAATCGTACCCGACCAAGGGCTTCGCGCTCCGGCCCTTCATTCACTGCACAGCCGAGCCTGAAGCGCCCCATCTAAGTGCCGAAGGTCGCCGATGGGTGGCGGTCCGCATCGTCGGACCCTATGCCCGCATGGAATATCGCGGCAAAACGTGGCTTTTGGCGAACCAAGTGCAAATCATGGAGAAACTTTAGCCGATACATCAACAGAAACCCGGTTTGCAGGGGGCTGGGCTCGTCTGGGCGTCATGGGTGGTACCCGAAGACGTCCGGGCGAGCCAACGGCTCTCCAGCGGCCTTAAAACAGGAATTGGATAATGGACAAGGTCCAGAAGATGAAGATCGCGCGGTACACGTCGGACTTGAACGACTTACTCACGACGGTCGCCTATGCCAATCAGGACAAAACTACGCAATTTGTGACGATCGTCATCGATCGCGGCGACAAGGCGACGCAGGTATTGACCTTCGCCGGGGAGCACTTCAAGGGGACGATGAGCCTCGCAGGGATCAAGGAGGGGCTCCTGAAGGCTCAGATCATCGTCGCGGCGCATGAAACCGCCGGTCACGACATTCCAGATCCGCCAACGGACGCGATCAATTGAAACATCAATACCGGGCCGAGTGGTCCGACGGTAGAACGCTCCTGTTCTGGTCCGACAACCGAACCAGCGCCGGAGATGCGTGCCGCGCGATGAACTGCGGCAAGATCAAGACAATCAGAAAGGTGCAAGATGGGAAACAAGGACGCTACCCGAATTGCGAAGCTCCCGAAATGGGCGCAGTACCGCATATCTCAGATGAGCAACCAGATCTCGACGCTTGAGGGCAAGCTCAATGCTCGCGTCAACTACGACGGCGAGATCCTTGCCTACGCCACCGACCACGTCTCCGGCGGCTTTCAGGGCTTCAGGCGGCATACCGTTATAACGTACAAGATGCCGAACAGCAGGCTGCTTACAATTCATCATGCTGGCACGAGGCTGGAGATCCACGGATCTCACACCATCGCGATCGAGCCGCAGGCCAACAATCACTTCCGTGTGGAGGTGTCGGGATGAAAACCATATGCAATCAATGCGCCTTGACGCTTCGGGTTGAACAGTCCGACAAGGCCCGCACCGGCGAGAGGGTCACTTGCTCCGACTGCAAGCAGAGGCTTCGTATCGTAACCCCTAGCACCGGTCCGGTGAAGGTCTATACCGCCGTCGGCTGGAAGCAGCCGGTCACTCAGCGGACGTTCCCACAGATCACACCCTACGAGCCTCAGATGATCGATCTCGCCGGAGATCCGAACAACGTCACGGACGAGCAACTCCTGAAGTATGCCGCACGGACCGAGTACCTTCTCTCGAAGCTCAACACTCGCATTTGGCATTTGCGTTGGGCGCGGAAGAAGGTAAGCTAAAGGTCCACAACGGGAGCTGACCCATGCCACAAGAACCGATGGACTTTGAAATCCAAGCCGACGAACTGGTCGAATTTATAGGTTACCTGAAGCAGCTCGATAGCAAGAGCGTCGTGGCGAAGAGGCTACTCGACTTTGTCACAATGCTGTGGGGCATGGGCGACGAGGATAAGAACGAGAGCGCCTTCGACAATCTCACTGGGCTCTCCCGAATGATCCTCATGCACAATTATGGCAAGGAGATCCTTCATTTGTGTCGAGATCCGGCACCAGACCCCCGCCCTCCAACGCGGGAACCGAGTACATAATTGAAACAGGACGAGGACGAGGACGATGGCTAGAGGTTACGAAAGCCGATTTGCGGCACCACGCGGGGCCGACACCAAGGCGATGAAAGAGATCCGACCGTTC
>JBFFJL010000332.1:0-4660 GCA_041555955.1 Nevskiaceae bacterium | reverse complement strand
GACGGTGACGCACCTGAGATCCAGGGCGCGCAGTCGCTGGCCGACTGGACCCGTGATCAGCCGGTGAGCCGGCCGGAATTGCCGGTCGACCTGGACAATGTCGTCATGCTGTCCTCCACGGGCGGCACCACCGGCAAGCCCAAGGGGGTGATGAACACCCATCGCTCGCTCCAGACTTTCTGCGCTCATTTCATGCTGTCGTGTCGCTACGACGGCGCCGAGTATCCGGTCAATCTGGCAGCGGCGCCGATGACGCACACATCGGGCATTCTGTCGCTGCCGTGCACAGCGCGCGGCGGCACCGTGGTCATTGTCACCAAACCCGATCCGGCGGTATTGCTCGGCGCGATCCCGCAGTACCGCGTGACCGAGTTCTTCCTGCCGCCGACGGTGATCTACCGCCTGCTGGAAGTGCCCGGCTTGAAGGACAAAGTCGACTTCTCCTCGCTGCGCTATCTGATGTACGGAGCAGCGCCAATGTCGATCGAGAAACTGAAGCTGGCCATCGAAGTCTTCGGCCCGGTCATGACGGGAGGCTATGGCCAGACCGAATGTCCCGCCTCCATCGCCTTCCTGCCACCCGACGAGCACTTCACCGATGGCCACATCGCCTCCGATGAACGCCTGTCGTCTGTGGGGCGGCCCAACCCCCTGGTCCGGGTCGAGATCATGGATGAAGAGAATCGCATCCTGGAGAACGGCGCAACCGGCGAAATCTGCGTGCGCGGCGACCTGGTGATGAAGGGTTACTACAAGGCACCGGACAAGACCGCGGAAACCATTATCGATGGCTGGCTGCACACCGGTGATGTCGGCCATATTGATGCCGAAGGCTATCTGCACATCACCGACCGCAAGAAGGACATGATCATCTCGGGCGGTTTCAACGTGTATCCCAGCGAAGTCGAGCAAGTGCTCTGGGGTCACCCGGCAGTGCAGGACTGTGCAGTGATCGGAGTACCGCACCCCGATTGGGGTGAGGCGGTCAAGGCGGTGGTCGAGCTCAACGCCGGAAAGAGTGTGACGGCTGAGGAACTGGTTGCGTTGTGCAAGGAAAAGCTCGGCTCAATCAAGGCCCCGAAGAGCGTTGACTTCATCGACTCACTGCCACGCAGCCCCGTGGGCAAGGTGCTGAAGAAGGACTTGCGCGCCACTTACTGGAAAAACAGCGATCGCAATATCTGAGGAGACCACTTCATGTCTGCGTACACGTTCAAGAACAAGGTCGTCGTCATCACCGGCGCGAGCTCCGGCATCGGACGCGCTCTGGCGGAAAACCTCGCGACCAAAGGCGCGCGCCTTGCACTGTCGGATGAAAGAAATACGCCAGAGCTGGTCGCACTCGGTAGTCGCCTGTCAGCGCAGTGTGAATGCCGGACCTACGCGGTGGATGTATCGGATCGCGAAGCGGTATTTGCGCATGCCGTGCAGGTCAAACAGGACTTCGGGCGCGCTGACTGCGTCATCAACAACGCTGGCGTGACCGTCATCGGCACCATCGCGCACTTGAGTATTGAAGAAATCGAGTGGCAGCTCAGCATCAACCTCTGGGGAGTGATCTACGGCACCAAAGCGTTTCTGCCGATTTTTCTGGAGCAACGTGAAGGTCGTATCGTCAACATCTCCAGCGTATTCGGCCTGGTGTCCTTCCCGACTCAGGGTGCGTACAACATCTCCAAATTTGGTGTCCGTGGGCTGACCGAGTGCCTGTGGTCCGAACTGGACGGAACTGGCGTCGAAGCCGTTGTTGTCCATCCCGGTGGGATCAAGACCAACATCGAAGCGCAGGGGCGTCGTTGCAAGGCCGCGGGCAATGAAGAAGCCGGGTTCTCCAGCCAGGCCGCAACGATGCTGACGACGCCACCCGAGGTTTGTGCCGCCGACATCGTGCGCGGAGTGGAGCAGGGCCGGAAACGCATCATCACCGGAAACAAGTCCACCTCTTTGTACTGGCTGAGCCGCCTGCTGCCGAATCACTATCCCGCCATCGTGAAGCTTTTGGCGAACTAAAGGAATTCCAGATGAGCAATATCTACATTGCCGGCATCGCCATGACTGTCTTCGGCCGCCACAAGGAACGCTCGCTGGCAGATATGGCCAGTGAAGCCTTCAATGGCGCACTCAAGGATGCCGGGGCCAAAGCCACCGACATCGGCGCAGCGTTTTATGCGGGAATGACCAATGGCCCACTACAGGGTCAGATCGCCATTCCCGGTCAGGTCGTGCTGGCGCAGGTTGGCCTGGATTCCATCCCGATCTACAACGTCGAGAACGCCTGCGCTTCGGGCTCGACTGCCGTTCACCTCGCGATGCAGTCACTCAAGGCCGGGGCTACGGATGTCGCCCTGGCCCTGGGGGCAGAGAAGATGAATATCCCCGATAAGCTCAAGGCGTTCTCGATCTTCGAGGCCGGCTGGGATGTCAGTCGAGCCGAGGAAAACTTCGCCACGCTGTCCAGGATGGGCGAAGGCATCGAGCCACCGCCAGGCTCTGAATCCGACAAGCCATACAGCCGCTTCATGTCGATCTATGCAGCGCTGTGCCGCAATCACATGAAGACCTGGGGCACGACACAGCGGCAGATCGCGGCGGTCTGCGCGAAGAATCATCAGCATTCAGTTCATAACCCCTACTCGCAGTTCCGCCAGAGCTTCACTATCGAAGAAGTCCTGGCGGCGCCGCCGATCACCTATCCGATCACGCTGCCGATGTGCGCACCGCTGTCCGATGGCTCGGCCGCCGCCATTCTGTGCACCGAAGAGGGTCTCAAGCGAATTGGCGCGGACAAGAGCCGCTGCGTCAAGATTGCCGCCAGTGTGATGCGCAGCTTTTCCCACCGAGGCCTGGACGAACCGCAGAAAAGTGTCGGCCATCTATCCGCACTGCAGGCCTACGAGCAGGCGGGCTTGGGGCCGGAGGACATGGACGTGGCCGAAGTCCATGATGCCTCGGCGATGGGCGAGATCATCCAATCCGAGAACCTTGGGCTGGTTCCCTTCGGTCAAGGTGGGCCTGCCGCCGAACGCGGCGAGTTCACTATTGGCGGGCGGATACCGATCAATCCGTCAGGCGGCCTCGAGTCCAAGGGTCATCCGCTCGGTGCGACCGGCATCGGGCAGCTCTTTGAGCTGGTGACACAGCTGCGTGGGGAAGCCGGGGCGCGTCAGGTTGAGGGCGCTCGGCATGCGATACAGGAAAACGGTGGCGGATTGCAGGGCATCGAGGAAGCGGCGCTGGCGGTTCACATCCTGAGCAAGGTCTGAGGAAGCTTCTGGGAGCGCTGGTGACGTTTCCATGCGACCGTGGCGCAGCGCTCGCACGGGCACGCCATGAGCCGTGAGATCTTCACCGTCCGCAAGGGTTCCGATGAGTGCCGCGTGCGGGCGCAGGAGCTGCTGACCCAGACGTCGTTCTACCCCATTGAGAGCGCGATCGGCGCCCAGTAGATTTGGCCGCGTTGGAGGCCGGCCGACACCGCAATCGAATGCGTACAGTGCAAATGACACACCACCTCCAATGGCCTGGGGGATGATCGTCACGGCTTCGAAGCTTGTCCATCGGCATCGCCAAGCCCCGTCGATTGGCCAATTCCCTGCAGTCTCAATGATCAGAATGTGACGTAACAAAGCACACTGCGCGGATGCTCAATCCGATATCGTGGAAAAATCCGACCGCCCGGGAACATCAGGCGGGCGACACGCGGGGCAGCGACCAGACGTCCGAAAGAATCGCGCGCATTCAACAACGTCATCGCCCGCCAAAATCGGGACGCATGACGGCTCACGCTCGAAAGCGCAGCACACCACTGCCACGCGCTTCCGGTCGTCGACTCATGGCTTCATGGCCTGAAACGCGTCTGCCCGTTCCGGCGGGATAACAAAAGTTCTCTTGCACCGAGGATAGTTGCTGCATCCATAGAAGTCAGTGAAGCGGCCATTGCCGACGCGGCGCACCATCTTGATGTCACAGCTCGGACAGGTCGGCGTGACGTAATCGCCACGGGTGACATGTAGCAGCAGTTCTTGTTGCGCCTCGAACGGCAACGACAGGATCTGCACCAGCAGCTTGCCACCATGGATCAGGCTCAGGTGTTTCTCGTCGGCAAAGCGCTGCGCGTCCAGCGTGAATCCGGAAAGGCCGTAGAAGATCGCAAGCTGTGCGCCGAAGTGATCCTTGGCGCCCCACAGTGCGCGGACGGTTTCGACGCCAACGGGTTTGGATTGCCAGGACTTGCACTGGATCACTGCGAAGATTCTGGCCGGGTCTCTGCGGTCGCGGATCAACACGTCGACGCCGCCGTCAGCGCCGGGTCCGGTCATCTCCGCTGGATAGCCTTTGGCTTTCCAGAAGCCTTCACCCAGTTCTTCAAACCGTTTCCATTCAAGCGCCCGGATCAGCGCCAGCGACCAAGCATTGGTTTGATCGTCAACACTGATCTCGGCCGCTTCCACGCCCACGGAGGTGGGGCGATCGCGACGCTCGTCATGGAGTTCTGGATCGACATACACAAACTCGCGCCGGTTCACGACGGTACGCGGCGGCGCCGTCGCTTCAACTCGCTCAGCAAAGCGACTGCTGCGCCAGCGAGTGAACACGATGAGCGTCACGAAGCCGAGAATCAGGAACACCACGGTAAAGCCGATCAAGCGGCTCAGCAGTT
>JBFFJL010000331.1:0-4665 GCA_041555955.1 Nevskiaceae bacterium | reverse complement strand
AGCGCTCGATGAACGCTTCGACTTCATCGTGTCCTGCATCCTGGGCGTCGTGATGTTCACGGATCTCCAGCAGGATGCGGACGTAGTTCGCCTTTAGATATTCCCGCAGAAAGCCAACACCGAACACCGCACCGATCGCGACATGGGTGGTGCTGATCGGCAGACCGAGCTGCGAAGCGATGATGACCGTGATCGCTGCGGACATCGCAATGCAGTACGCCCGCAGTGGATCGATTTCGGTGATTTCACTGCCAACGGTGCGGATCACGCGAGGGCCGTACAACGCCAGACCGATCGAAAGACCCAAGGCGCCCATCAACATGATCCACAACGGCACAGGCGCCGAAGTGCCGATGTGCGCCGTGCTCAGGGTGTCGTGAATGGCGGCCAGCGGACCGATCGCATTCGCCACATCGTTGGATCCGTGCGCAAAGCTCAGCAAGGCCGCTGCAAACATCAGCGGCACGGTGAACAGACGGTTGAGACTTTCGCGGTCGTTCCCCAGACGGTGCTCTCGCTGGGCATAACGACGCAGCATCACGATGCAGGTCGCAGCACCGACGCAGGCGCCAATGATTACAGCCATGGAAAATGGCACGCTGTAGAGGTGCTTGAGGCCCTTGAGCAGCAGATAAGTAACGAACGCCCAGGCCATCAGTCCGAGCAGAACCGGCACGACGCGCCGCGCCGCGGACATCAGATCGGCCTGATACACGATGAAGCGCTTGATCGCGTACAGAATCGCCGCGGCAATGATGCCTCCCGACAGCGGGGAGACCACCCAGCTCGACACGATCTGCGCCATTTTCGACCAGTTGGCGACATCCCAGCCCGACGCGGCGATACCGGCCCCCAGCACGGCCCCGACAATCGAGTGCGTGGTCGAGACCGGGGCGCCAGCCCAGGTCGCGAGATTGAGCCACAGTGCGCCCGCCAGCAGGGCAGCCATCATCAGCCAGACAAAGGTCTGGGCGCTGCCGACCTGGTCCGGATCGATGATGCCGCTCTTGATCGTGCCGACGACATCGCCGCCGGCAATCAGGGCGCCGAGTGCCTCGAAAATTCCCGCGATCACGATTGCCTGCACCATCGTGATCGCGCGCGCGCCAACTGCGGGGCCGACGTTGTTGGCCACATCGTTGGCACCGATGTTCATCGCCATATAGGCGCCAAACACCGCGGCCATGACCATCGTCAGGCTCAGTTCACCGACTTGAACCCAGGTGAAGATCGCGACCGCGACGATGAACAGCAGCGACAGCGCTAGCTTCAGCGGTTTGACCGCTGCCGCGTGGGGTGTGGCTGCATCCTCGAGTTCAGGAACATTCATGAGAAGGTCGGTGGTGTGTTTGTTTGTCGGCTGACCGCAAGCTGCGATGCCGCCCGACGCTTGTTATGAACCTAATGTTACAACGCGCGTGCGCTGCCGATGCAGCGACTCTTTTGCGGCTGCGCGCTCGCCCCCCTTTGCGCGATAATCCCGCACCTCCTTAGTCAGCTCTCCTGACCACATGACTCTCAATTTTCGCCAGCTGTCCCTACTGGGCTTGTTCGGCTGTGTTGGCGGCATGGCATTTGCTTTGTATTTGCAATACTTTCGGGATTTCGAGCCGTGTCCGATGTGCATTTTCCAGCGCATGGCCATGATGGGCACCGCAGCGATGTTCCTGCTTGGAGGACTGCACGCTCCAAAAGCAGGCGGCCGCTGGGTCTACGCCTCATTCGCGACGCTGACCTCGCTGGGCGGGGCGATCATCGCCGGCCGCCACGTCTGGCTGCAGTCGCTGCCGCCGGATCAGGTGCCTGCCTGCGGTCCGACCTTGGACTACCTGCTCGACATGCTGCCCGTGATGGAGGTGATCACGATGGTGCTCAAAGGTGACGGCAACTGCGCAAAGATCGACGCACAGTGGCTCGGACTGTCGCTGCCGATGTGGACCCTGATCACCTTTATCGGTTTCATGCTGTATTCATTGCTGCTCCCGATTATTGCCAAGACGTTTGAGAGGAAAACCCGATGAGCTTTGCCACCACTGACCTGTCCGACAGCCACCCCGAAGCCCAGTGCGCTGATCCGGTTTTCGGCGATTTTGGCGGCTTGCTCGCTTTCCACGGTCAGGTCGTCACGCTCAAGGTGTTTGAAGACAACGCCATGGTGCGTGCGCTGCTGGAAGAGAAGGGCGAGGGCAAGGTCTTGGTGATTGATGGCGGCGGTTCACTGCGCTGCGCCCTGGTTGGCGGCAACCTCGCGGCGCTGGGCGTCGACAACGGCTGGGCCGGGATTGTCGTCAATGGATGCGTCCGGGACACCGATGAGCTCAGCGAGCATGAAATCGGGATCAAGGCAATCGCAGCTCATCCGCGCAAATCCGAGAAAGGCCTGCATACCGGGCGCCGCGACCGTGTTGTCAGCTTTGCCGGTGTGACCTTCGAGCCGGGAATGTGGCTGTATGCCGATGGCGACGGCATCGTCGTCTCAGAGAATGCGATTCACCCTCAGGCGGATTGATATCGGCTGGCGTGTCTGCATCGCTATAGCATTTGAATTTTCACGCGTGCGTCGAGCGGCACGGCCAAACTTCGAGAAGTGATATGAGTTTCATCCGCATGCCGCGCGTTGCGCTGGCAGCTGTCGTCGTTGTTGTGACTCTGGTTGGGTGTGGCGCGGATCCCGGGACAACGGCTGTCATCGTCGTGGAGCAACCGCAAGCGCCACCGCCCAGCTCGCATTCCTGCGCAGCTGCATTCGAACCTTCGAAGGTCTCGTCAGGCGACGATTGCGCCCCGAAGTCGGGGGGCTACTGCCCGCAAGGCAATAATGGACTGGTCGTCTTGCAGACGAATCCCATTCCCTGCGATGGAGTCACGGTCAGCTCGCATGCCGTCAATGCGGCCGGACTCAGCAGCAGCTATCTGGCGCTGCATGGGAATGGCTCGTTCGACGCTATCTATCTGGCGTTGCACTATCTCGGTGCCAGCACCGGCACCTTTGCCAACGTGGCACGTCTACCGGAGTTGGCCAAAGCGCGTAATGTGCTGGTTATCGCCCCCCAGGCGCCATCGCCGCCCGGCCTCAGCCTGACTGCTCGCTGGCCGGTCAATCCTCAGCTCGATCCCGTCGATCAGTACGTCCAATTTCTCGACGCGGTCGTCGTCGACGCACGTAAGCGGTTTCAGAGCGGAAACATTCCGGTCTTTGTGGCGGGATTGTCCAATGGCGCAGTCATGGCCTATCACTACGCGTGTCGCAGCAGCGTGCCCAGTGCGGTCGCGGCCGTTGCGGGCGACATCAGTGATAGCGCGCTCAGTGCATGCGCACCGCCGCACGCAATCAGCAGTGTGATCGTTCACGGCACCGCTGATGTGGTCACGCCCTATGAGGGCCTGCTGGGACTGACCGCATCGATCCCGCAAGTTCACAGCTTCTTCCGCGACGCCGGGGGATGCTCGCTTGACGATACCAGTACTACCATGCCGACGACCGGCGACCCGCTGCGAGTCACGATTTTCGACAGCGCCGTCTGCGCGGACCGCAGTCGCCATATGTTGGTGAAGATCGACGGAGGGGGGCACACATGGCCTGGGCATCCGGCAGGCGGCACAATTAACCTCGGCATGCTCGGCTTGCTGGGACCGCGCACTGCAAATTTTGATGCAACGCTTCAGGGCTTCGATCTGCTGCAGCTTTCCGCCACCCGCTAACGTCGCTGCAGGCTGCAGATATCATTGGCGTGCCGACCGCAGTTTCATTGCGCCTGCGGGGTCGCTTGGCTATAGTTCGGCGCCGCGCGGTACCCGTCACACAATCGTTATCGAGAGGTCAGCAATGAGCGCAGTCAAGGGCGTCGAAATCACCGGTGCATTGAACCCGGCTTACAACAAGATTCTGACGCCGGAGGCGCTCAAGTTTGTCGCCAAACTGGTCCGCAAGCACGCGCCAACGCGCGACAAGCTGCTGGCCTATCGCGAGCAGCGTCAGACGCTGGTCGACAACAAGAAGCTCAAGCTGGGCTTTCTGAAGGAAACCAAGAAAGTCCGTGACGGCAAATGGAAGGTCGCCGGCGTTCCCGCCGATCTGCAGGATCGTCGTGTCGAAATCACCGGTCCGGTCGACCGCAAGATGGTGATCAACGCACTGAACTCCGGTGCCAAATGCTTCATGGCGGATTTCGAGGATTCGGCCAGCCCGACCTGGGAACTGATGATGGACGGCCAGATCAATCTGCGCGACGCCGTCAACCGCAGGATTTCGTTTACCTCGCCGGAAGGCAAGAAATATGCGCTGAACAAGGACATTGCGACCTTGATCGTGCGTCCGCGTGGTTGGCACCTCGACGAAAAGCACATCCTGGTCGATGGCAAGCCGGCACCGGGGGGCATCGTCGACTTTGCACTGTTCTTCTTCCACAACGCGCAGACGCAGCTGAAGAAGGGCACCGGTCCGTACTTCTATTTGCCGAAAATGCAGTCGCATCTGGAAGCGCGTCTGTGGAACAACATCTTCAATGACGCACAGGATCTGCTGAAGATCCCGCGCAAGACGATCAAGGCGACAGTTCTGATCGAAACGATCTGGGCGGCGTTCGAGATGGAAGAGATTCTCTACGAACTGCGCAACCACATCGTCGCACTGAACTGCGGCCGTTGGGACTACATCTTCAGCTT